>CBFGMW010000417.1:0-3314 GCA_965649925.1 uncultured Fluviicola sp. | reverse complement strand
GGCGGTTCCAGCGGATTAGTAACTTTGGAAGATGTACTGGAAGAAATTGTTGGCGATATCACCGATGAGTTTGATGATGATGAAATCAGTTATACCAGGATCGATGAGAACGTTTTCCTGTTCGAAGGAAAAACAGCGTTGGTAGATTTCTACAAAGTGGTTGAAATAAGCGGAAAAGAAATCGACTCACTGAAAGGAGAAGCCGATACACTTGGTGGATTTATTACCGAGCAAGCCGGGAAAATATTACGGAACAACGAATACATTAAAGTAGAAAATATCACTCTCATTGTTGAATCGTCGGATAAACGGCGCGTCAAAATGGTAAAAGCAATTATTGAAAATGAAGAAGTTTAATCTATTGTCCCTTTTAACAATCGTATTGGTTTTAAGCGCCTGCGGTAATGATGAATTGTTAGTTCCGAAACCGCCAAGTTTCCTGAGAACCGATCTTCCGGAACACAAATACACCAAAATGGCTTTAGACGAACCTTACAGCTACGAAGTTTCCACGTCATACATAGTGAAGCCTGTGCTTTTTGGAAGCGAACCAACAAATCACCAGGAAATTAACTTGCTGCCAATAAACGGTGTTCTTTATTTGAACTACTATACTTTGCCGAATCATGATACATTGGTTCGCTACATCAATTTGTCAAATGATAAAGTTGATGAACACCAGATCAAGGCATCCAAAATTGAACGCAAACGATTCATTTTCCCTGATAAAAAAGTGTACGGAACTTTCTTCGAATTACAGGGCGATGTAGCCACAAACTACCAATTCTACTTAACTGATTCAACCAACAATTTCATTCGCGGCGAAGTATTGATGAACTGTAAACCGAACTACGATTCCCTTCGCCCGTCACTGGAATACCTGAAAAAGGATTTGTATCACATGATCGAGACTTTTGAGTGGAAATGAAAATCATATTCTATCTAATCACATCACTTGCATTACTTGCATCTTGTCTTTTTAACTCAAGCGGATGTAAAATAAAAGGTTTATCAAAAGATGAGAAAAAGTATTTAGATAACATTGACAATTACTCAGAACTAATTTATTCGATTACAAAAAACGATACATTGGCTGATTCAACTATCAAGGTAAATTGTGAAAAAGTAGAATACTTCGTTACAACATGCAATAAGTTTGAATTGGGACCAGAACAATTTGAATCAGGTATAATTGCTTATCGACTACCTTCTTGGGTTCTTAAATACTTAAGTTATAAAGACTTTTCCGTGTCATTCAGTCATGATAATAACAGCACAAAAATCTGCGTAAAGAATTTATCACTGGGAGATTTATATGCTCAAGATTTAACTGATTTTGACTCTCTACCAGAAATAAAAATATTTTCTCCAATTGCGCAGGATTCAATTAAAGTTTATGAAATTGATCAGGTATATTGCGATGGTCCTATTGGTCGCGGAAGCTATTTTATTCAGGCTGCTTATTGGTCAAACAAGTACGGACTAGTCAGAATTAAAAAAAGTAATGGAACAGTATTCGATTTAATCGAAAGAAAGAGATAATCCTGCGCCGTACGTTTACTATCTATAACCCGCAGACGAGCGCGGAAGAACGCGGAAGCAAGTGCTAACTAAGCATTACCTTAATGCACGCTGAAGATTTTTAATCTGTCAAAGACAGATTAAATTTCTTTCGCGCTCTATGATTACAAACATCCACATCAGCGATCCTCCGTGCTCGTCTGCGGGAAATAGTTAACATCTCCTGGTCCTGTTCCATACTAACACGTTTTACTACCTATAAATCTAAAATTCACTTGTCATTTTTAGCAAAAAAGAAGTAACTTGTGCTACTCTATAATACGAAAATGAAAAAACTACTGATTATTGCACTTCTCTCCTGTGCATCCACTACTTATGCCCAAAAGTATTCCCGGGCTAAGATTTTTACCGATAGTGACGGGTTACAAACTCTTGCCGAAAAAGGCATTGCAGTTGATCATGGCGAATACAAAAAAGGAACCTTCTTTATTTCCGATTTCTCCGAAGCTGAAATTCAAAGCATTCGCGACGAAGGTTTCCAGGTAGAGATCATGATTGATGATGTCAAGGCATTTTACGTTGCGCAAAACCATGTGAACTCGCAGGTTGAAGAGGAAAAGAACACCACTTGTTCAAACACTTCTGCCGGAAACAGCTTTACTCCTGCCGTTCCTTCCAATTTCAATTTGGGCGACATGGGTGGATTCTATACCTACCAGCAATTTTTAGATGAAATTGATGCAATGGCTGCGCAATTCCCGAATCTTATTACAGCAAAAGCACCTATTTCCACTTTCCAATCTATTCAGGGACGACCTATTTATTACTTAAGACTCAGTGACAATCCGAACACAGACGAAGGAACTACTGAACCGGAAATTCTTTACAGCGCTGTCCATCATGCACGTGAACCGAACTCACTTTCCGAAGTAATCTTCTACATGTGGTATTTATTGGAAAACTACGACAACGATTTGGAAGTAAAATACCTGGTAGACAATACCGAAATGTACTTTGTTCCGATGGTAAATCCTGACGGATATATCTACAACGAAACTACCGATCCTAACGGTGGCGGAATGTGGCGGAAAAACCGTCGTTTAAACAGCGGCGGAAGTTACGGTGTCGATTTGAACAGAAATTACTCGTATGGCTGGGGAACAACCGGAACAACGTCAACACAAAATAACGAAACATATTGTGGAACAGGGGCTTTCTCTGAGCCGGAAACACAGGCTATGCAATGGTTCTGTGAAAACAGGGATTTTGTTTACGCTTTCAACGCACATACCTACGCAAACGACATACTTCACCCAATAGGTACAACGACAGCTGAATTTGCAGAAGATCATGATTATTTCCAGGCATTCACACACCACATGGTCATGTATAACGGCTATGCTGCAATTAAAAGTTCAGCTTTGTATCCCGCTTCAGGTGATTCCGACGATTACATGTATAAAGTAGATACGGTGGTAAAACCAAAGATTTTTGCAATGACGCCGGAAGTTTCAAATACTTCGGGAGGATTTTGGCCTGCTTTTAACCAAATCACAGGAATCTGCCAGGAAATGGTATTCCCGAATTTGGTTTTGGCACATCTTTCTCGTGTTTATGTACTTAGCGAAGATACAGACCCAACAAATGTTGCTTCAACTACCGGAAACTTTAATCATTCTTCTTACCGACTTGGAAACATGGATGGTCCCGTAACCGTAACAATTACTCCAATTACAGGAATTGCAAGTGTTGGCGGATCCGTAAGTCATGATCTCAACGTAATGGAAACTGAA
>CBFGMW010000416.1:0-3328 GCA_965649925.1 uncultured Fluviicola sp. | reverse complement strand
TCCTGTTTTAACAAACGGGCTAATTCTTCATCAGAAGTGTTTTTCATGTATTGCTGTTGGAACCAGCGTGTTTTGTCCGGATCAAATTTCGCTCCTGCCTTCCCTACTCGTTCCAGGCTAAATGCAGCAATTAATTCATCCATAGAGAAAATTTCTTGCTGTGTTCCCGGGTTCCAGCCTAAAAACGCCAGCATATTTACGAATGCATCTTTAAAATATCCGTTTTCGCGGTATCCTGAGTAAAGTTCTCCTTCAGCCGTTGTCCAGTTTGCCGGGAAAACAGGAAAACCCAAACGATCACCATCTCTTTTGGAAAGTTTACCATTTCCATCAGGTCGAAGCAATAAAGGTAAATGTGCGAATTTAGGTGCTTCCCATCCGAATGCATCATAGAGTAAAACGTGTAACGGAGCTGATGGCAACCATTCTTCTCCGCGAATTACATGGGTAATTTCCATTAAATGATCATCAACTATATTTGCCAAATGGTAGGTTGGCATTCCGTCACTTTTAAAGAGCACTTTGTCGTCTAAGTTATTGGTATTCACAACTACCCATCCTCTAATAATATCTTCAAACCGAACATCCTGATTACGAGGCATTTTCATGCGAATAACATAAGGTTCGCCTGCTGCAAGTTTATTTTGAACTTCTTCGGCAGAAAGAGTCAATGAGTTCTTTAAAGAAACACGTGTCACTCCATTGTATTGCCAATTGGGCATTCCCATTTGTTTTGCTTTTTCGCGAACATCATCCAGTTCTTCCGGAGTATCAAAAGCATAGTAAGCTTTATCTTTTTTAACTAACTCCTCTGCAAACGGTGCATATAGGTGTTTACGTTCACTTTGGACATAAGGACCAAATTTTCCACCGATTCCCGGACCTTCGTCTGGAATAATACCACACCATTTTAGGGAATCCATGATATAATCCTGGGCACCGGGAACAAATCGTGTTTGATCGGTATCCTCAATTCGGATAATGAATGTTCCCTTATTGTGTTTTGCGAAGAGATAGTTGTACAATGCGGTTCTTACACCACCCATATGCAATGGTCCTGTTGGTGATGGTGCAAAACGTACGCGTACTGAATTTGAGCTCATAATTGATAATTTCTGCGCCAAAGTTAACGATTTTAAGGGCTCATTAGGAATGAAGACGCTTATTTAAAGACTGAAACAAAAAGTGTTTTTATGTGTTATTAACATCTGTTCAACCATTTTGTAACTGAGTTGTATAGCTGGTTTCGTAATTTAGTTCGTTATTAACCTAAAAAGAAGATGTCCGCATTTGATAGACTGTTGGAGCAAATTGATGCTTTCATCAAAAAGTATTACAAAAATGAGTTGTGGAAGGGATTGGTGTTCTGGTCTTCCTTCTTGCTTGCTTCGTGGTTAATTTTTTCGGTACTTGAATATTTCGGACGATTTAATTCTATTGTAAGAGCAGTTTTGTTTTACGGCTTCTTATTTGGAAATATTTTTCTTGCAGGCCGATATTTCGTTTTTCCCTTGCTTCGATTGTTTGAATTTGGGAAGAGAATTAACAGAGAACAAGCCGCGGTTATTATCGGAAAGTTTTTCCCGAATGTTTCAGATCGACTATTAAATACGCTTCAATTGAGCAGCATGGTCAGCGTCGAGGATAGATCGTATGACCTGCTTGCAGCGAGTGTTTCTCAACGTTCTCAGGAATTAACGGTGGTTCCGTTTGTAGATGCGGTCAAACAGGATGAGCTAAAACGTTATTTGAAATTTGGAATACCTATTCTGTTCATCTTTGGAGCGGTTCTCAGCTTTGCGCCTCATTGGATTATTGACGGATCAAGTCATGTAATTAACTACAACAAGGCACAGGAGGCTCCTTATACTTATGAATTAATTTCTTCGCGAAAAGCGGTTAATGAAGGCGAGAACGTTCCTGTCCGTGTTCGAATTGCCGGATTGTATGTTCCGGAGAAGTGTTACGTAGTTTCTTCTCGTGGTAAATACCTGTTGAAAAAGGTTAAGCAAAATGAATTGGAGTTCTCTTTTGAGAATGTAAAGCAGGATTTGAATTTTCATTTTGAAAGTGAGGGTTATTCTTCTGAGAACTTCAGTATTGGTGTAATCGGTAAATCTAGTCTTGGAAGTGTTCACGGAACCCTGGTTTATCCGAAATACCTAAATAGAAAAAGTGAAGAAATATCTAATGTAGCCAGCGTTGAAATTCCTGAAGGAACAGTTATCAAGTGGAATATTCTTTCTAAGAACACAAAGGAAATTCGAGCAATCTGGAAAGGTATAACTAAATTATTTTCTGGTTCTGAAATGAAATGGGAACAGAAGTATGCTGAATCTGGCTCTCTCAATTTCATTCTAAAAAACAAATACACCAATTTAATTGATTCTTCCTCTTTAGGAATTGAAGTTATCAAGGATGGATACCCAAGCATCATAGTGAATGAAAATGCCGACTCTGTTAAGAATACAATCCGCTCTTTTGAAGGAAGTATTTCGGATGACCACGGATTAACGAACTTAAGTTTCGTTTACAAGATCAAGCGTAAGAACGGAGAAGAAGTTAACCGCACATTGAAGGTTAAAAATGTGAGTGGTGTGAATGACCGTTTTCTGTTTACCGTTGATTTCTCAAGAGAGAGTTTACAAATAGAAGATGAATTGATTTACTATTTCCGTGTTTCGGATAATGATGGAGTAAACGGATCCAAGAGCAGTAACTCTGCTACGTTTAAGTATGAAGTGCCTACTCTGTTAGAATTGAACGAGAAACGTGAAGAAACGCAAAAGGAATTACAGAAAGAGTTACAAGATGTTTTGAAGCGTACAGAAGCGTTTCAAAAGGATGTAAAAGCCTTGAAGAAGAATATCACAGAGAAGTCAAAAACCGACTTTAAAAGCCTTGAAATGCTTCAGAATCTACAACAGGAACAGCAGTCGTTGAAGCAGGATCTGGAAGAAATTCAGAAAGAAATGAAAGCCAGCAACGATGAAAAAGAGCAGCTGACGGAACAGGACAAGGAGTTGCTGGAGCAGCAGCAGTTGATCGAAGAATTGATGAAGGAATTAATGGATGATGAGTTGAAGGACCTTTTGAAGCAGCTCGAAGAGTTAATGAAAAAGAACGATACTCAGAATTTGAAAAAGGAATCCGAGAAGCTTGAGGAAAGTACGGAAGATCAGAAAACACAATTGGATCGTACGCTTGAAATGTTGAAACGACTCCAGGTGAATGAAAAGATAGATGCTCTTGAGGACAAATTGAAGGAGCTGTCTGAAGAACAACAGAACCTGAAAGACGATATTGAAAAAGAGAAGCTGTCTGATGA
>CBFGMW010000415.1:0-3342 GCA_965649925.1 uncultured Fluviicola sp. | reverse complement strand
AACGCACAGCTCGTGTCGCTTACAGAACTGGAAGTTATTGTTGAAGTGGGCGACGAAGTGATCTACACCAAGCGGGTCCCGAAGGCAACGTGGGTTGCAACAGGCGGATCACTGACTAAAATCAGCCTGGATTATCCTTCGGAATATGTAAAGAACATGATTGCCGACGGAAATGCTCAAATATTGATCAGTTACAAATTCAAAGATTCCAAAAGCAGTACAATTAATGCGCACATTGACGCAACTGCGATCGTAGATCAGTACCTGAATGAGTATTACAAGAGCAGTGTCTCTCAAAGTTCAAGCGGGTGGTCGTTCTTAGGCTTTGGAAGCAGTAACAAATCGATGAAAACGTCTTATGATCAGCAGGTAAGTCAACAATACAACGCCAATAGCATCGCTAATACTACTATTGAAATGTATGATGCTGATGACCAAATGATGAAACAATTTGAAAGCATCTTCTTTCCTTCTCTTTCACAACAGGAAGCGATTCAGAATCACATCAACGCTGCCGAAAAAGCCAAACTTGAGGGAAAAACCGAATTGCAGGGTCTTCATGAGAATTATGTGAAAATGCTGCAACAGAACAACCCGAATTTAACGCCTAACATTGAAGCTGCCGTAGCTGCATTGGGCAAGAATGACTATGTTGGTTTTATTGCGAATGGTGTTCGTATAGGCAGTAATACAGGAAGCGGAAGTAATACCTATCGAAGAGTTTTGAACAGTAGCGAAATGTCGACCATGGCACAAAATTACAACCAGACTAAGGTTATTTCGATTCAACACGCCGTAACCCAACCGGTAACTACTAAAGAAGAAGTGTCGTTCAGAGCCACCCTGGGTTCCATTGATGCTATTCCGTTCCAGAGCAGCCTGTTTATGAGTGACGGATTCAACGTTTCGATGCAAAACGTGAACGGCGTTTTTGTCGGGCCAATAACTGCCAACGGAGCCTTTCACAAGAACAATATCTACGCCGGCACTTTAATGACGAAAATAGGCTCTTACCCGGTATACAGCGCACAAACTGTTACTGACGCGCTAAGTAACTACGAACCCGGAGAAGTCATTAACCTAACCCTTGTTGTTCCATCGAATGTTGGTCCGAACTGTTACCAGGAACAGCGTGTTCAGGTTACATTAGGAGCTTATCCGGTAAGGAACTAAGAATCAGGCGAAACAAAAAGTCGGGGTAAATAATTATTCGCCCCGACATTCGTTCATTACAATATTTCTTTACTCTTTCGTAATCGTATTGCCTGACATAGTTATAGCGCCATTTCGACAAAGAGCACGTCCTTCGAGGGTTGCTCCTGTATTAAAGGAAATGGATTGAAGCGCAATGACTGTTCCTTTGAATGACGAAGTGGTTCCAAAAGTAGCGGAGCTTCCAACCTGCCAGAAAATATTGGAAGCCTGTGCTCCTCCTGCAAGAATCACTTTTCTACCGGAAGTTGCTGTGAATGCCGAAGCAATCTGAATAACGAATACGGCGTCCGGATTCCCCAATGCATCAAACGTGACATTTCCCGAAGAAAGTGCCAGCGAAGATGTAGACTTGTACAGTCCGGGAGTGAGCGTCAAACCGCCGATATTTCCGGAAAGTGTTACAATATCTGTTGCAGTTCTGTCTTTAGCATTATCATAAGCCGCGGCAATATCAAGCTTCGACTGGTTCGCAGCTGCATCATTGATATGAAGCGTTCCGTTCAATATTCCCGGAGGAAATCCACCTACTGAAGTTCCGGGGCTAAGGCCTAAGTCGCCGGTTATAACGGTTGCTCCGGTATTGGTGACTCCTGATCCGGCAAGAATTGCGAAATTATCTGCAGCTCCCAATGGAACATCAGCCTGTATGGTAGTTTGTAATGGTATATGTGTTAGTGTTCCGGATGTGGCTGCAGGGCTGTCTTTCTTACAGGCGGTAGTAATGAACACCAGTGCAAGTGCAACAGCAGGCAGTAACTTATTAATAAACATAACGTGAATTGATCTGTGGAAGAATTTCCACAACAGGTGTAAGTTACGGATATTAACTCAATGTTCGACAAAGAGTTGACTGACTCAGGCAAGTATTGTGGTCGGGGCGAATAATTATTCGCCCCGACTTTTTGTTTTTTCACCAATCTATTTGCTGATCTTCCCCAATTTTTGAGCAAACAACGAAAATTATTTTTACTTATCTTTACAAAGATGCAAAATCGTTTAAAACATGAACTACACGATCTCATTTCAGGAAAGAGCCAAGTTAGGTTTGGAACAACTATCCACGCAGTCGCCGGTTACCTTAACAATGGCTTTAAAACAGGTTCAGAAGTTGAAAGCACAAAGCAAATCAGGGAACAAGAAGCAAAGAGACTAGAAGTTTTCATTTCAGAAAACAATTTTTGGGTAGATAATATAGATTTTTCTCAATACGTGAGTGAAGGTGCTGAACAAAGGGTCTTTTTAAAAGATTCCGAGCATGTTCTCAAACTAAATGACTCTATTTATTACAGTTCCTGGAAAGATTATTTTTATAATCTGTTATTCCATAACTTTTTCTTTACTGATACCGCCTACGAACTCATCGGTTTTACAAAAGAAAACAATATTCTCTATGCTGTTGTTCAACAATCATATGTTGCAATTACACAGAGTACAGACTTAAAACAGGTAAAAGCTTTTCTTGAGTCAAATGGTTTTATCAATACCCGGAACAATGATTACTTTAATCCGGATTTAGGCGTCATTTTAGAAGATTTACATGATGAGAACGTTTTAACAAGAAACGATGTTTTATATTTTATTGATACAGTTTTTTACATAACAGATGAATTTTGGGCAGGGCAGTAGCCCCCCTAACAACACATTGAAAGCAATATCAAAATAGAAAAACCGAGCCCCCTCCCTTTCGAGTTCACTTACATTACCTTTACCGGCAAACACAGGAATCAGACAAAAAAGTTGGTTCGGGCCAAATAATTATTCGCCCCGACCACGTCTATAAGCCAATCTTCCCTAATTTCTGAGGAATGCAATCAGCCCATTTACCTTTTTCAATTTGATTGTCGGTGTAGAGTTTGGCTAAGGCACCATCTTTATTCTCCCACAACAAGGAGGTACATTCTATGGAACGTCCGTCAAAGTATGCCGTGGAAATCCCGTTATAATCCGGAAGATCATAGTCATCGAACGCATCGATTCCTTTTTCTTTCCGCATTTTTTTACTCAGCTTTACTGCAGAACCTTTCATTCCACCTTCTCTGACATGGAACAAAACTTCAACAATTTGCGGCAAATTCTGCTGGACTGATGTGTTTTTAACGCGCTGAAATACTTTTCTTAAGACATCCT
>CBFGMW010000414.1:0-3342 GCA_965649925.1 uncultured Fluviicola sp. | reverse complement strand
TTCATGAAAAAGTTCTTTTCTCCCCAGCCCATTGCAAGAAAAGTCCTCGTTGAATCCTGCGCAAATTCAGATGTCAAATTCAGGTCTTTTCCCCAATCTTTTAAATCATTCCGGATCGGAAATATGAAATCAGAGTGAACACCTTTCAAAGTAATGTAAATGGTGTATTCTTTCGCCGCATCTGATTCCTTTGGGTTAACAGGTATCCGTGAGAAAATCCAGTAAGCAATTATATAGACGAATATGAAGGCAAAGAACCCTTCGAAAAAACGACCCGTATATTTACCGGTAACAATGAAAATGTGTTTCATTCTAAAGTTGATTTCGCAATTGAGAAGTTTGAAGATATGGAAAATTGTATTCGGAGTACACAAAGTTTTTCCAATCTATCCTTTATCTTTAGATAAAAACTTGTGCTATGAAAAATATAGTTGTTTTATGCTCGGTAATCGGAGCAATCGCTTTTTCCGGATTATACTCATGCGACGATGGAAAATCGACTGGTGGTTCTGAGAAATCCAAAGTCTCACTAAAGAAAGAATCTGTAAATTATAAAGATGGTTCAACGGACCTGAGTGGTTATGCCGCCTACGATAAGAATGCAAAGAAAATGCCAGTTATACTGATAGTTCCTGAATGGTGGGGATTGAATAATTATGCAAAAAGCAGAGCAGAACAACTCTCGAAATTGGGCTACTTTGCCTTTGTAGTTGATATGTACGGTGACGGAAAGATTGCCGGAAATCCGACTGATGCCGCGGCCTATGCAATGCCGTTTTACGACGATCCGGAAATGGCCAATCAACGAATAAAAGCAGCACTTGATAAAATCAAAACGTATCCGCAGGCAGATTGGAAAAAGGTTGTGGCAATAGGATATTGTTTCGGCGGATCAATGGTTTTGAATGCGGCTAAATCAGGAATGAATTTTAAAGGCACAGTTAGTTTTCATGGAGGATTGGCAGGCGTTCAACCTGAAAAGAACAAGATCAAAGGTGATATTTTAGTTTGTCATGGTGAAGCCGATCAATTTGTGTCTGTCGAAGAAGTAAAAAAATTCAAAACTCAAATGGATTCTGTTTCGGCGAATTATACGTTCAAAACATACGCCAATGCAACCCATGCATTTACGAATCCGGATGCAACTGCGAAAGGAAAGAAATTCAATATGCCCATTGAGTATAATCAAAAGGCTGATGAAGACTCCTGGAAAGATTTCATGACTTTTTTGGATAAGGTACTGAAATAAGTCAAAGGCAAAAAAAAGAGGCAACTGAGCGGAGTCGAAGTTCCTCTTTCCACTTAGTCTTATTATCTTTGCAGATCAAATTAAAATAAACATGGAAATTCCAAAAACGTATGAGCCGCGCTTGGCAGAAGAGCGTTGGTACAGCCATTGGATGGCGAAGGGTTACTTTCATTCAGAACCAGATGACAGAGAGCCTTTTACAGTCGTCATTCCACCGCCAAACGTTACCGGAGTTTTACACATGGGGCACATGCTCAATAATACCATTCAGGATGTGTTGGTTCGAAAAGCACGTATGGAAGGTAAAAATGCGTGCTGGGTTCCAGGAACAGATCATGCCTCAATTGCCACAGAAGCAAAAGTGGTTCATAAGCTGAGAGAAAAAGGAATCAAAAAGTCTGATCTATCTCGTGAAGAGTTTTTGAAGCACGCTTTCGAATGGAAAGAACAATACGGAGGAATTATTCTTCAGCAGTTGAAAAAGCTGGGTGCTTCCTGTGATTGGGAACGAACAGCCTTTACCATGGATCCTGAATATTCAGATTCGGTATTGGATGTATTTATCGATTTGTACAAAAAAGGAAAAATTTACCGCGGAGTTCGTATGATCAATTGGGATCCGGAAGCTAAAACAGCTTTGTCTGACGAAGAAGTGATCTACAAAGAAGTGAATTCCAAATTGTATCATGTTCGCTATAAAATTGAGGGAACCAATGACGAATGGATTACCATTGCAACTACCCGTCCTGAAACTATTTTGGGCGATTCCGCAATTTGTATTCATCCGGATGATGAGCGTTACAAGCATTTACACGGAAAACAGGCAATTGTTCCTGTAGCAAATCGTGTTATTCCGATTATTACTGACGATTACGTAGAGATGGATTTCGGAACGGGATGTTTGAAAGTTACACCTGCGCATGATGTAAATGACTACGAATTGGGCAAGAAATATAATTTAGAGACAATTGATATTTTCCACGACAATGGAATCGTAAACGAAAAAGGGTTGCATTACAACGGGAAAGATCGTTTCGAAGTTCGTAAAGAAATAGCTAGGGAGTTAGACGATAAAGGATACCTGGTTAAAGTAGAAGACCACATCAACAAAGTTGGTTTTTCCGAAAGAACCGATTCGGTTATTGAACCGCGTTTGTCGCTGCAATGGTTCGTTTCAATGAAGGAATTGGCGCAGCCGGCATTGGAAACAGTAATGAACGGAAATATTTCTTTCCATCCGGATAAGTTTAAGAATACATACCGTCACTGGATGGAGAATGTAAAAGATTGGTGTATTTCCCGTCAATTGTGGTGGGGACATCAGATTCCGGCATTTTTCTATGGCAGCGGGCCGGAGGATTTTGTTGTAGCCAGAACAATTGAACAAGCAGTTGAATTAGCGAAGGAGAAATCCGGAAACGCATCTTTAACAGCTTCCGATTTGAAACAGGACGAAGACGTTTTGGATACATGGTTCTCTTCGTGGTTATGGCCAATTTCAGTTTTCAACGGATTAACACAACCTGGAAACAAAGAGATTAAATATTACTATCCAACGAACGACCTGGTAACTGCACCGGAAATTATGTTCTTCTGGGTAGCGCGAATGATCATTGCCGGTTACGAGTACATGGGCGATTTACCGTTCAGAAACGTATACTATACTGGAATTGTACGCGATAAATTGGGTCGTAAAATGTCGAAATCTTTAGGGAATTCGCCCGATCCAATTGAGTTGATTGAAAAATACGGAGCCGATGGCGTTCGTTTGGGAATATTGATTTCATCTCCGGCAGGTAACGATTTACCGTTCGATTCAAGTCAGTGTGAACAGGGAAGAAATTTTACCAACAAGATCTGGAATGCTTCGCGCTTAGTTCAGGGCTGGGAAGTGAAACCAATGGATCAGCCAAAAGCTGCTAAAATGGCTATCGAGTGGTTCGATGCGCGTTTCAATCAGGAATTAGCGAATATCAATGATCTGATGGCGAAGTTCAAGATCTCCGAAGCATTGATGGCTATTTACAAATTGGTTTGGGACGATTTCTGTTCGTGGTACCTGGAAATGGTTAAACCTGGTTACGAGCAGCCGA
>CBFGMW010000413.1:0-3349 GCA_965649925.1 uncultured Fluviicola sp. | reverse complement strand
TTAATCGTGCTGTCTATTGGCGTATCTCTCCAATAGGAAACATAATTCCACTGATCACCTCCGGCAAACCAAATAGCCTCGGCCTGTGCAACTTTGGAAATGACGTATGGATCGTTATTGGCCATCGAATTATTAAACACAATTGTTTCTACTGAGTTAACAGTTATCCCCAATTCGGAATACATATAGTCGTTGTAGCCATCAGAACCGCTCGCTCTTAGAACTAAGACATCTCCTCCATTTGCCCGCTGTAAGAACCATTTCATTGCTTCATCGTGCTCAGTTGCACCGCCCATCAAACAAATTCCTCCAAGAGCGGAAGCCTGAATATCTTGCGTATTTCCTGTGAAATAAGAAGTGTAATCCTGGGTAAATCCGTTTAATAGAACAAACAGAAAGGCCTTAGTTATCAGTAGAGTTTTCATTTTACCAAAGTACGAAAAGTATACAGTTTTCAGGCAGGTAAAATTGTGTCTAAAAAATCAATAACCCCACCCGAATTAGTGGGGATTATTGATTTGATTTACGTCTACGCTCACGGAGTGATATATACTCTTTAACGGCATCAGCAGTTGTGTGCCAGGTATTGCCTTCTTTGTGAGCTGCAATTTTTCCTCTTCGGGCTAAAAGACTTACATATTCCAGACCGTAGGGAATATCCGGCTCACTGACAATAGATGATATAGGTTGATAATCATCTGAGTTATCATTTAACGCCGCGAGGTAAATATCTAATGAGCGTTCTATTGCCTGGAGAACAATAAGCATCAGTTTAGAGTAATCTCCGTTGTTTGCCTGGTTTAACGCCGAATAATATTTCTTACGATCATTCTTCAGAATGATTGCAGGCGGAAACCCTTCTTTCATTAGAAGTAAATTAAATGCCAAACGAACCGTTCTCCCGTTTCCATCAAAGAATGGATGTATCCAGACAAAGCGATGATGAAAAATAGTTGATTTAATAACCGCAGGTAATTTATTGTCATCCGAATTGTACCAGTTAATTAATTCATCAGTTAAATCAGGAACCTTAAGTGCGTTGGGCGGAACAAAATTTGCACCACCGATTCTTACACCTCCTACCCTGAACCTGCCGGCATATTCACGTTCAATATTGTTTAACACTAAACGATGAACATCCAATATATCTTTTGCTGTGAGCGTATTATTTTTGCGTGCCAGATCTTCAATAAAATAAATTGCTTCCTGGTGGTTCATGGTTTCAAAATGCTCACGAAGCGTTTTTCCACCAATAGTTATACCTTCTTCCAGTACAAGTTTTGTTTCCTGTAAAGTGAGTGAATTACCTTCAATTGCATTCGAATTATATGTCCATTCCATCATCAGGCTTTCTCTGATGCTTTTTAAAACAATAGAAGGAATGGGGCGGAAACTATCTAACTCCTGTTTTTTATTTAAAACACGGTTAAATTGAGTTTCAAACCCCTCAAATACGTATGGATATTCCTGCCATTTCACACCCAAATATAATATCGTTTTACGGAATAAAAAAGCTATCCGATACTTTATTTATATCTTTCCATATCTTGCAGACAAAAAAAGCCATAATCACACAAAGGTAATTATGACTTCTGCCGTTAAAAGTTCCTTTCGGAAACTTGAAATCGTTATTTGCTTTGAACAATAATTCTTTTCACAGCTATCTCTCCGCCTTTATTTATTTTAATGAAGTAAACACCACTCTCTTCGGCCAACAAGTTGATTTCTGTTTCAGTTGAAGAAGCGATCAATTGTTTTACCAATCTTCCATTCACGTCAGTAATTTCAATACTGGAGTTTGAAGTCCCGGTAACTGTGAATTGACCATTACTCGGATTTGGATATACCGAAATGGAACCTGCGAAAATGCTTTCTGAAATGCCAGCTGTACTCCACGCAGCACAAACCGATGTGTCTGAACACATTCCGTTAGATATAATAACAGCATAATTACCCGTTTGTGTTGGAGTATAAAGCTGATTTGTTGCTCCTGAAATAATCTGATTATTTGCACAATTGATCCATTGGTAAGTTACCCCTGTTTGATTCGCTTGAATACCAAAATTAATTAAGCTTACAGTTGGAGAAACCTGTAATAATGTTAAAACAACAGTATCTGTATCCATACAGCCATTCACATCTGTTCCTTCTACTATGTAGTTGCCTCCGTTAACAGGAATAAAAGAATCTCCATCCGTTACATTATTGTTCCAGGAATAAGTAATAGCTCCTGAACCATTCAATGTGTAAGGCACTTCTGAACAAATTGTTTCGTCAATACCGGCATCTACTGTAGGAAGTGTGTTAACCGTCACCTCTATAGTATCTGTTGCCGAACAACCATTTGCACCAAGACCGGTAACAACAGCCGTAAAGCCACTTGAAGGTGTAACCTGAACTCCGTCTACAATTCCGTTATCCCAGTTATAGGAATCGGCACCTTGTCCTTCAAACACAAGCGCATCACCAAAACAGATTGTTCTGTCACTACCGCCGGAAACCTGAGGTAAAGGCAATACATCAACGAACACTGTATCCTGAATAGTACATCCGACAGAATCAATTCCTGTAACAATATAGTTAGCCGAAGTATTTGGAACAAAGGCAATGCTATCAATAACTGAATTATCCCACATGTAGCTTTCTGTACCTGAACCGAATAATAAAACACTGTCCCCGGCACAAATCGCAAGATCTGATCCGGCAACAACACTTGGCAGCGAAGCTATAATCGATAAAGTATCATTCATTACCGGACATCCGGAAATATTCGACTGAACAGTGAATTCGGCAGTAGCACTAATCGTTGGTGAAATCGTATTTGCGGTTTCGCCACCTCCCCATGTATAAGTTGTTGGTAAATCGGCAATAGCATAATGTATATTTCCGTTCCAAACGCGAGGTTGGTAAACCGCTGCCGTATTTTGAGTAAACGGATATTCCAAACCACCACCTTCTTTAAAAGTTATGTTCGCATCACTGGAATATGTATTCCCTACTGCTGTTCCATTCGAATAATTCAAACTAACAGCCGAAGTATTTGAAGTTACGTAAAATGCGTAAGTCTGGCCGGCAGGAATAGTGATATTTACAGGTACCGCAACAGGTACAAAACCTCCGGTATAGATAACGGGAGCAGAACCGATCAATGTCCATGCCGAGGGA
This sequence comes from uncultured Fluviicola sp., assembly GCA_965649925.1. GTDB lineage: Bacteria > Bacteroidota > Bacteroidia > Flavobacteriales_D > Crocinitomicaceae > Fluviicola. Next base: position 184 of record CBFGMW010000413.1, on the reverse strand, counting down.
GTATTTGCAAAACCATCCCAGGTTCCGGCTTTGTAATAGATCTCAATGATTGTATTTCCCATTGGGGATGCATCAAAAGAAAGGATCGTAACACTATTGGTTGCTGTAATATCAAACATATTTCCACGATGATTATTACCGGCAGTATTTGAAGCTTGTAGCTGATTGTCCGGACCAATGGCAG
>CBFGMW010000412.1:0-3349 GCA_965649925.1 uncultured Fluviicola sp. | reverse complement strand
CCGTCCATCAACTGACCATTGGTAAAAAACCCATCCATCCAAATTTCTTCTGTTTTGGTAAACAGCTTATTCCATCCGTTTGGCTTAAATTCCAAACCTTTAGCTACCAAAGGATCTTTCACAACCGGCGGGGTCGAAAACCCTGTTTTTTTCGGTGGTACGGATTGTTGTTTTTCCTTTTCAGTCTTTCTGTTTTTTTCCTTTGTCAAATTCGGTTTTGAAATTTTAACCGGGTTTCTGGCATTCAAGTATGACGCATAGACCGAATTGTAACAATTATGCAGCCATGAAAAATCAATAATCTTAGATTTCGAACTGGAAGATTCAAACGATTTTGTTACCCAAAATTTATAAGCATTTTCTTTAAACATTGAAGACGAAAAGAAAACCTGTCCGGCAACTATTTCCTGATCTTCAAAATTCAATTCACAGCTATAAATATGATTGGAACTGAAAATGCGATTGGAACGACGTAACGAATGTTTATTTGCACTCGCAATAAAGAGCTTGCCTTGTCTATTAAACCGGAAATACGTTCCTGAAGGTCTGTTATCTGAATATTCTCCAACCAAACGGGGCGAATCTGTTTTTTCATAATAATAAATCCAAACTCCTTCTTTTCTTCCATTGACATATTTGCCTTCGGAAATGCGATCATTGTCGGTACTCTTTACAGGATTATTATGTGCATCTAAATACCAATAACCTTCCCTCTTGCCAAATTCATTGAATTTATTTGGATTATTAACGTGTTCCTTCGCCATTAGGGATGAGGCGGACATCAAAATAAATGAAAGTAGTAAAAAGGTAAACTTCATAAGTAATCGAGGTATGTTCAGTGAAAATAATAGAATAATCTTTATTTTACTTGATAAATCAAGATATTCAATTCGAAAATGAATATTTATCGTTTTTCATTGAACATTGGTTTCCTGCGTTCGATTACAATAAAAAACCCTGACTCCAATTATCATGGAACGTCAGGGTTTAAATTTATTAGGCTATTACCGTTAGCTTCTGAAAAGCTTCAGTGAATGAGCCAGTTTCGATCTTAATTCTGTTCTGTTTACAATATAATCCAGGAACCCGTGTTCTAATACGAACTCGGATGTCTGAAATCCTTCCGGAAGATCTCTGCCTATTGTTTCTTTTACAACACGCGGGCCTGCAAAACCGATCAATGCTTCCGGTTCAGCTATATTAAGGTCTCCAAGCATTGCAAATGATGCCGTAACTCCTCCAGTTGTTGGATCTGTTAAAAATGAAATATAAGGTAGTTTATGTTTTGCAAGCTGTCCGAGCTTACCGGAAACTTTTGCCATCTGCATCAATGAAAAACCAGCTTCCATCATTCGGGCACCTCCGGATTTAGAAATAATCATGAAAGGCGCTTTCAATTCGATAGCCTTATCAATTGCACGGGCAATTTTCTCTCCCATAACAGATCCCATTGATCCACCTACGAAAGTAAAATCCATTGCCGCAATCACAAATGGCTGATTATCCAAATTACCATGCGCTGTTCTGATAGCATCTGTAAGTCCGGTGCTTTTTTGAGTTGCCTTGATACGATCCGTATATTTCTTAGTATCCACGAACTCCAATGGATCACCTGATGTTACGGCTTTATCCAGTTCAACATACTTTCCATCATCAAAAATAATGGAGAAATATTCTTCCGAACCAATTCTTTCGTGATGCGAACAACGGTCACAAACAAATTGATTCTTGATCAAATCATCATGCGTAAACAGTGTTTTACAACGCGAACATTTATTCCAAAGTCCTTCCGGAGTTTCTTTCTTATCTTTCGTTGAGGTAGTAATACCTTCTTTATTTCTCTTAAACCAACTCATAATACATTATTTCTTATAGAGTACCTACGTTATTCAAATCGTTAAACGACTGCTCGAGCCTTTTGATAAAAGTTAATTCTCCTTCACGTAACCATTTACGCGGATCATAATACTTTTTATTCGGCACATCATCTCCTTCCGGATTTCCGATCTGTGTTCTCAAATAATCAATCTTGGAAATCATGTAATCTCTCACGCCTTCTGTCAATGCGAATTGTAAATCTGTATCCAGGTTCATCTTGATTACTCCGTAACCGATAGCTTCTCTGATTTCTTCAACTGTAGAACCTGATCCGCCATGGAAAACAAAGTCAACCGGATTTTTACCCGTATTGAATTTCTCCTGAACGTAATTCTGTGAATTTAACAAGATCTTCGGTGTCAATTTTACATTTCCGGGTTTGTAAACTCCGTGTACATTTCCAAAAGCCGCAGCAATTGTAAAACGCGGACTTACTTTCAGTAATTCCTCGTATGCATAAGCTACTTCAGCGGGCTGAGTGTACAATTTTGAAGAATCAACATCGGTGTTATCTACTCCGTCTTCTTCGCCGCCGGTAATACCTAATTCAATCTCCAATGTCATTCCTATTTTACTCATACGGGCAAGATATTCCTTGCAAATTTCAATATTCTCTTCAATCGGCTCTTCGGAAAGATCAATCATGTGAGAAGAATACAAAGGACGTCCTGTTTTTTTGAAGTGCTCTTCACCGGCTTCAAGTAAACCATCAATCCATGGAAGCAGTTTTTTGGCGCAATGATCCGTATGAAGAATTACAGACACACCATAAGCTTCTGCCATTGTGTGTACGTGCATAGCTCCTGAAATACCACCGGCTATTGCCGCTTTTTCATTGATGTTTGACAATCCTTTACCGGCAAAATAATGCGCTCCACCGTTCGAAAACTGAATAATTACCGGAGAATTCAATTTTGCAGCAGTTTCCAATACTGCATTCACAGTACTTGTACTCGTAACATTGATCGCAGGCAAAGCAAAGCCTTTTTCTTTGGCTAATTTGAAAATAGCTTGAACTTCGTCTCCGGCTGCAACGCCAGGTTTAATTGTATGTGACATTATCCTTGAATTTGGGCGGTAAAGTTAATCAAAAACGCTTCATTTTTGTCAAACGTTTTGAACAAAAAACCAGATTCCGTTAGAACGGTAATCCAATACCGAAATGGATGTGCGGTCTGAACGGATTAATTTGAAACTTATTCAGCACCTCTTTGTAATTCTCTCCATAGATCTGTGTAGCTAAATCATTGTACTCGGTGTGCTTGTTAAAGATCCATTTCGAATCGCCCGGAAGTGAAGGATTGAAGATAGGGACCCCGACATCAATTCGGAAAATGAAGAAACTGAAATCCAAACGTAATCCGTAACCCAAGTTGAACGCAATTTGTTTGTAGAAATCTTTTGTCAATTGACTTCCCGGACGTAAAACATCGTAATTGACAGTCCAGATATTTCCTCCATCTGCAAAAAA
>CBFGMW010000411.1:0-3365 GCA_965649925.1 uncultured Fluviicola sp. | reverse complement strand
ACCACCAACCATCATATACCCAAGCATTGCAAAACCACTATCATCTGTTTGAACCATGCAAAAACCACTTGAAGTTGTACCTCCAAAAGTCCTGTACCATTGTTCAATACCATTCGAATTGGTTTTTACCAAATAAAAATCGCCGTTACTGTTACCAAAACTTTCGGTAGTACCAAATACAGCATATCCTCCGTCCGTTGTTTGTTTCACAGACTGCCCGATATCCATATCTGGTCCCCCAAAGATTTTTTGCCATATTAAATTGCCCTCACCGTTTACTTTTGTTAGCGACATGTTATAATCTGATGAAAAGGTACTGGTGGACAGACCTGTAAGAATAATTCCACCATCGTCCGTAAGATCCATAGAGCGGAAAACATTGTAACCACTGCTTCCAAATGATTTAGACCAAATGCGATCTCCGTTAGCATTAATTTTAATTAGAATGGCTCGATCACTAACATAGTTGCCTGAACCTCCACAAATAACGTATCCATCACTCACCGTTTTAATAGAAACACCACTCGTGTCGCCCAGGGTAATTGTCTTACTCCATATAGAATCACCATATAGATTGGTTTTTGTTAAATAGGTATTAACTCCTCCATTTTGATATTTTTTACTCAAAAAAACATAACCACCATCGACGGCTTCCGTTATACCCCCAAAAGAATAATATCCGCTTGAATAATAGGTTTTGTTCCAAAGAACATTTCCTATGGAATCCAAACAAATCAGGTTCATTCCGTTCAGTTGATTTATACCTGATTTCAGTATAAAACCACCGCTCGAAGTTAAAAAAATGTCCCACCCTTGAAATCCGTGAATAGAGTCTCCGAAAGACTTAGACCAAAGTTTTGTGCCAAACTTATCAGTCCTGACAATTATTGAATTGCTGTAAATACCTCCATAAACCGGTTCAGCCCCAAAAAGCGCGAACCCACTATCGTTTGTCTGTACAAGAGAATAACCATAATCGGATCCTTCAATACCATACGATTTTTTAAAAGTAATCTGCGCTATTGAATGAGATGAGAGTAGGCACAAAAACAGCGTCACAAGAATTCTTAAAGGCATATGATAGGATATAATTCAATCGTCAAGGTAATCAGTAATTCCGTAAAATAAAAATACCCCATTCTCTCTTAATTCTTCACTCAACATTATGCATTAAAACCTTATCTTTGCAAAAAACTATTTTTCGAATGTCAGCATTCAGATTCCGCGTACTCTTAGATTCAGAAAAAGACCAGGAAATTTTCCGTGATATTATCATCGACGAAAACGAAAATTTCGAAACTTTTTACCGTGCCATTTTGGCTTCGTTCAACTTCGAAGGCAAGGAAATGGGCTCATTTTATATGTCGAACGACGAGTGGGACAAAGGGTATGAAATTGGCCTGATGGACATGAGCTTTTCCGATGAGGAAGAAGAACTTCCGGGTGTGATGAGTCAATCTACCCTGAAAGATTTCATGGAAGCTCCCGACCAGAAGATCATTTTGGTTTACGACTTCCTGCGCATGTGGATTTTCCTGATCGAATTGCAGGGAACTTCAGACAAAAACGTGAGCGGAAAACCGGAAATTGCAATGACAGTTGGAATTGCGCCACCTGAAGATTCAAGATTGATCCAGGAAGATTTGTTCGGATCAGAAGATTATGACGAAGAAGGAGATTCCTACGATGAAGAAGGTTATGAAGACGGCTACGACGAGGAAGACTTAGGCGGCTACGAAGAATACGAGTACTAATTGAAAATTCCAAAAGTGAAAATTGAAAAGGTTGATAACCTGAACCATATTTTGGATTATTTATTTACAGATTAAAATGGTGACTGAGTCCGCCGCGGCGGAAAGTCACATTTTCCATTCTCAATTAAAATGAGTGTACAAACATTTAACGGCGACCCGATTGGTTTAGCCATTCAGGAATACGCAGTGAAACGCAAACCGGAAGACATCATTGTTTCTTCTGACCTTTGCGAAGACGATATAATTCCAATAGAAGTTCTTTTTCGTAAATACGACGAAATGCCGGAACTGGAAAAAATTGCCCTCGACCGTGTAAAAGGAAAAACCCTTGACGTTGGTGCCGGATCAGGTGCTCACGCGCTTCATTTATCGGACCTTGGAATTGATGTAAAATGCATCGACATTTCTGCCGGTGCCGTTGATATCATGAAGAAAAGCGGGTTGAATGCCGAGAAGATCAACTTCTTCAGTTTAAAAGATCAAAAATTCGATACAATTCTTATGCTGATGAATGGTATAGGAATTGCAGGCAAGCTCTCGAATCTGGAAACAACACTTGCCCACGCTAAGTCGTTATTGAACGCAGGCGGACGCATTTTGTGCGATTCTTCAGATATCAAATACTTGTACGAAGACGAAGATGGCAGCATGTTGATTGATCTGAACAGTGAATATTACGGGAACTTCCGTTTCCAGATGAAATATAAAAAGGAAAAAGGCCCTTGGTTCGACTGGCTTTATGTAGATTTCGATTCGTTATTTACCGCAGCCAGGAACGTTGGTTTGAAAGCCGTTCGCCTGGAAGAAATCGACGATCATTACATCGCAGAAATCACTTTATAATATATGAAGTTCCTGAGCTATTTCATTTCCGGTTTCTTTGCGCTTGTTGCATTCTTTTCTTCAGCGCAGAACAACTCCTTATTGTATAAGATCGAATCGCCGAACAGCAAGCCCTCCTATTTATTCGGGACCATGCACGTTATTCCCGATTCGGCTTACTATTTTCCAACAAAAGCACAAAAGATCCTGAAACATACAGATCAGCTGGTTTTGGAAATCGGCGATATGGACATGATGAAAGCTCAGAAATTACTGCTTCTCGAAAGCGGTTCTTGTTTCGATATATTCACTCCGTCCCAAAAAGACAGCGTAATTGCCTGGGGAGCCAAAACAATGGGTGCTTCGCCTGAATTATTCGAAACCACATTCGGTCCGTTGAAACCCTTTGCGCTTCTTCAGCTGAATACCAAAGAAATGATGAGCGGAGATGTGAAATACATTGAAATGGAATTGCAGAAAACGATTCCTGATGTTCCCGTTGCCGGTTTTGAAACTATCGAAGACCAGTTAGCTATCTTCGACGATATGCCGAAAGAAGTACTTGCCGAAATGGTGATGCAAATGGTGAAAGACGATGGCAGCTCTGCAGATAACGAAATGAAAGAACTCATTACCGCTTATCAAAAACAGGATATCGATAAACTCGCCGAGCTGATCAATTCGGAAGAAGCTTCCGGCACATTGGATACAGATGCCCTGTTGTATGACAGAAATGCCCGCTGGATTCCTAAAATTCAGGAATTCACCAAAACAAAAAGCTGTTTTATA
>CBFGMW010000410.1:0-3375 GCA_965649925.1 uncultured Fluviicola sp. | reverse complement strand
TAACTGGGTGGGATAGTGTGCTATTGGCGGACTGCCCCCCCCCCCTCAGTCCCTCCTTGAGGAGGGAAGCAGACAAATTTCAACTCTAAATAAATCTCTTCACGAATTCCCAGCATACAATTCCGGCGCAGACTGAAACGTTCAAACTGTGTTTTGTCCCGAATTGCGGGATTTCAATAATATGGTCTGAAAAATCAATGACTTCCTGGTCAACACCGTCTACTTCGTTTCCGAAAACCAGTGCAAATCGTTTTTCTGTGAGCTCGCCGGTGTTTTGTAAAAAAGTGGTATTTTCGGTTTGTTCAATGGTGCAGATTGCAGTTCCGGATTTTTTCAATTCGGTAAGCGCATCCAGGATATTTTCGAAATATTCCCACTGAACGGTTTCCGTTGCACCAAGAGCGGTTTTATGAATGTCACGATGTGGTGGCTGGGCAGTTATTCCGCACAGAACAATTTTTTCGATGTTAAATGCGTCACCTGTTCTGAAGAACGATCCGATATTGTTCAGGCTTCTGATGTCGTTTAAGACCAATACAATAGGGAATTTTTCCTGAGTTTTGAAAGTGGCTTCATCAACACGGTCCAGTTCCCATAACTTCAACTTCTTGTTCATGCTGTAAAAGTAATGATTCGGAACAGTTCCTGTCGGAAGTTCCGGAAACAAAACAAGAGTCATATAAGTATTAAGATCTTAAATGTAAACTTTTGAAATACAAAAAATGTAACTTGAATTGTTGTGAGCCGTATAGGCATAATTACGAATTGATTCGGTTGGGTTATGAAAAAAGCACACAAAATTCTGGCAATCTTCCTGGTGCCTGTTATTCTTTTGCAATCGTGTATTGTGTCAGGGCCAAAATTCACCCATGTGGAAAAAGTAATGGAATTGAGCCCCGGCATGAGTTTGGATACTGTAAACAGCAGATTGGGAGTGAAACCGTACGATATTAACGCTTACGATTCTACCGGAAACCGCTCATACATTTATAAATACAGAACAACTGACCGCAAAACGCTTCCGTTTTTATTGAAGGAAACCAACGGACGTAAATCGTTGGGGAAATATGTCGATTTAGTAGCTTATTACGACTCAACCAATGTGGCGTACCGATTTGAGTCGCGGCCAACCGATTCAAAACTGGATGAAAAACGATTGAATGTAAATACTCTTGTGACAATTATTACGGTGGTTGTGCCAACCGTTTTGGTTTACCTGGGAATTAAGAAGGATAGCGAATAATTATCTGAAGGATCCTATTTCCTGATAATTATCTGTTTATCTTTCCCTCCAAAATCTGACTGATGTTACGGAAACTAACCTTCATCCTTTTAATTCTTTTCGTCACCACTCAGTGTGCGTTGGAGAAACGACTTTATAATAAAGGATATTCCGTTTCATGGAACAAAAAACTTCACGGGTCGCGGAACCAGGTTCAGGAAGAAATGTTTGAAGCAAAGCAGCACAACATTTATGCACAGACAGATTCCATATCTGATCTTTCCGGAATTATGCCCTTAGTTGGTGATGCGGTGGTAGACTCTGACTCTGAGCCATTGAATGATGAATCTGCTGTAATTGTTGGAAAACCAATGACGAATTACGCAGACACGGTTTATGTAGATCATTATTATGTTCCATCGGGCGTTGCTTCATTCGGATTTCTGATAGGGGCAGTAGCTGCCACGTTTGCAGGGGTGTTTTTTTACTTTGAGTTTTTGTTTATCGCTGTAGCTGCTCTGTTCCTGATTTCGTTTGTTCTGGGGATTATTTCAGCTGTTCAATTCCGAAATAATCGTAATTTGTATGCCTCTAATACCTTCGGAATTATTGCGCTTGTAATAGATTCTATGCTTCTGCTCCTTTTTCTCTTTTTACTGACACTTCTTTTCATATATTTTAATTAAGTCGGTAGGGGTTACACTAATCTTTTCAAATCTCCGTTCTTCTTTAAAATAAAAGTGAATTGGGAAAAACAGGTAAGTGGTTAATTTTAGTCTTGATCGGCATTTTGATTAGCTGCAGTATTGAGAAGCGAGTTCATACAGGCGGTTATTATATCAAATGGCATAAGCACTATAACGGTTCTAAGGGCCGCGAGCAGGTTGAGAAAGAAGTTGATACTTCTGCAACTGTTCTTTTAGAAGATACCAGCTCTGTTCCAGATCGGGCAGAAGAATTAGCACCTCAGATCGATTCAGTTCCAGATGTTTCGGATAAACAGAAGAAGGAAAAGCCGGAGCCGCTGCCTAAAGCCGATCGTAAGTTTGAGCCTTTGGGAGTTCTGTCTTTTAAGTTCTTATTAGGAAGTGTTCTGACAGCATTTTTAAGTGATACTACTTCAACACATCAGCAATATGTGATCACTAGTTCGCTGTTCATTGTGCTGATCGGGATGGCTTTCATCCTGGGGATTATCTCCATGGTCCGGTATCTCCGGCATCCGCGGCAATACAAGTTTAATATCTGGGCGCTGCTCAGTATTTTTGCCGGTGGATTTGTAATTGTTATGTGGATTTTTGGGAATATGGCGCTTTTTTAGAGCGCCACTTTCCAAAGTTGAGGTGTTTCAATGCTTTTCTCCTGAGTGTTACTCTTTCGGCTTCCCGAAGCTGTAATACATCCCGATTGAAAAACGATTCCCTAATGTGCTCAGGTTTATTCCGAAATCATCAGTTATCACATCTTCCGAATTACTGTTGTTGTCTCTCGATCTGGAATATCCAAGCATTCCGTATGAACCGAAAACTGTCCATCTCGGTGAAAGCGAATACGCAAATCCTGCGTTGATGTATGCGCTGGTTAAAGATGTTCCGTTTGAATAATCGGTCCAGCTGCCACTGCTCATGTTATAACCGAACTTCACTCCTACAAAAGGTTTAAAGGTCTTTTCTCCGAACAGGTATCTGCCGTAAATTCCTCCCCCGAATAGATGGGTTACACCCTGATCGCCTGAGTAGTACTTTTGGCGGCTTTCTCCTATGTTGACGGAAGCACCAATCTGAATGCGCGGTGAAACAAATTTTCCGATCTCAGGTGAGACTTCCCAATTCGATTTGGATTTGGTTCCGTAAGTCTGGTTGTTTGAACTTGTGTTTGCACTTAATCCGCCGCCAATGTACCAGGGGTGTTCCTGGCCAAAAGAAGTGATGCTCAAAAATAAAATGGATAGGGAAAGTATTTTTTTCATAGATTAAATTTTCGACGAATCTACAAAAACCGACCCGTTTTTACCGGGTTTGTTGCTGTTTTGGTTTTCAGCCTGTTAAGTGATTGAAGGCTTTCTGGCTGGAAGTAAGGGCTGTTGAAAACTCTGAAAACTATTCGCTTGAGATCAGGCAATGATACCCTAAATTTGACCTTCAATCCGGTGA
>CBFGMW010000409.1:0-3387 GCA_965649925.1 uncultured Fluviicola sp. | reverse complement strand
ATTTCATTATTACCTACCAGAAAGAAGACGGCACACGTTTGAAAGATGAGGTCTACAATTATTTAGGAGTAAATGTCACAGCCAGTTTAAAATCAAAAGATCCGATCCGTAAAATTTTGCTTCTTGTAAATGGCTATCGTCCAACAAGCCTTGGTTCCGGTTTCCAGCAGCACTTTTATGATATTCAGAAAAATGGCTTTGAATATCCTGATTCATATAACCGCTTGTATAATTTCGACCGGTATGCGTATTGGCGTCCATGGAATAATATTGATCAGCGGTTCATCAATGTTTTTCTACCAACAGAAACCTATTATGCCGACGGACATTTTTCTGTAAGCACTTCCAATTACAGGAGCATTATTAATTTCAGTTCTGCATCTACCCAATATCCGAAAAGGTGCAAAAAGGGAAAACCGCATCATTGTTTTTATACCAGTTCCGTTAATAGTAAATTCTTTGGGACACGGAAAAAGAAGACTTTGAACATGATTAATTACCGCTCAAACAGATCCGGATTTGCAGAACGCAAGCGGAACGGGAGAGTAGCTGGACGAAACTTGTATTATGCCCTGAATGAACTTCCGAATTCATCGAAAAACGATACACTTTTCGTGATTGCGCATTCTATGGGATTTGCCTATTCATTGGGAATGATAGAAGAACTCAGGGGAAAGATCAATTTTGGGACATTCATTATTATAGCTCCTGAAAATGCCGGTGCCGGAGAAGTAAATCCGAAAGAGTGGAAAGAGATCTGGCAATACGGAAGCAATCTGAACAGCAAATACCCGGATGCACCTTGTTTGCAGGATGGAGTTGCACCACAGGTGAAAGTGAAAGGACTTCCGGCAGAAAAACGTGTTTTTATCCACGTTGAATTTTATGCCCGGAAAGGATACTTCGACTCACATTTTATCGGATATTACACCTGGATTTTTGATCTCAAAAAGTATCAAAAAGGATATATAACCCGGCATTGATGAAAAACAGTGTTCTCCTATTTTTCTGTCTGATGTATGCAGGTTTTTCCTTCACTCAACGCGGAATTATGCTTGAAGCGGGCGGACCAGCCGGATATTTTTCTGTGAACTATCTATCTAATAGGGTAGAGTTAACTCCAAACTCTTCAGCGCAGATAAGAGTTGGTTATGGAACCTATAGATTGAACGGAGTGAATGGAAAATTCCATCCGGATATTATTGTTCCGATAGGATTGATGTACAAACATACCAGGTTTTTACGCTGGAATGTTGGTGCCGGAATTACTGTTTCTGGAATTCAGCGGTACACCGGAAACGATTTGAAAATAGTTTGGGGCCTTGCCGGTTTTGAAAATATTTCCTTTCAATTTATCCGCAAAGAACATTTTCAGGCAAATGTAACCGCCTATTTGTTAAACGAAAAACAAAAACCATTTCGACCATGGGGAGGATTATCCTTTACTTATTTGTTCTAGGTTTCGCAGTTGTTTCCTGTTCTAAATACACCGATGAGATTGATAACCTCAACAACGGGGAAATTTGGAAAATGGGGCACGGCGGAATGGGAATTGGAAAATCTTATCCGATGAACACGCGCGAGTCTATTCTTCAATGCCTGAGTTTTGATATGGACGGAACTGAAATGGATGTTCAAATGACGAAAGATCTTGTCCTGGTTGCATTTCACGATGAAGATTTAGATGCTAAGACAAATTTCACCGGAAAAATAAACGATTACACCTGGGAAGAATTGAAAGATGCCCGATTCGATGTTTCTCCGAACCTGAGTTTCGAGATCCTGCGTTTGACAGATTTGTTCGGCATGGATCAAACCGTTGGAAAACGTTTTGCCTTCGACCTGAAACTTTATCCGTCAGATAATAATCCGACCTATGAAACCGATTACACCAATCAGCTTCTTGACCTGATTTCAAACTACAACCTGGAAAACAGGTGTATTATTGAATCGTCGAGTGTGGAAATACTAAATGCCATCCGGATTCTCAATCCTGTTCCTGAATTATATTATTATCCCGGAACTACTTTTGAATACGGAATGGGGGTTGTACTGGCAAATAACTTTAACGGAATTACCATTTCCCACAAAGAATTATCGAAGGAAAAAGTGAAGCAGGCACACGAATCCGGGGTAAAAATCGCTACCTGGAACACCAATTCAAAAAAGGAAAACAAACTTGCCGTGAGTTACCATCCGGATATCATTGAGACAGATGAAGTGAAGTTTTTGTCCAAGTATTTGCCTTGAATATTCGTAATCAGAATGAGGATTAAGGTCTCCCTCTTTGGATAGGGATTAAGGGAGAGGACTTTCAGCTTCGTGTTTTTCCTGGCTTTTGTCTTTCGTCTTTGGTCTTCAGTCTAAAAGTCTTGGTTATCTTTGCCTCAAATTTTCATTCAATGGCTCAAAAACCTGCAATTCCAAAAGGAACCCGTGATTTTTTACCCCAGGATGTGGCGCGCAGAACCTACATTTTTGAAACCATTAAATCGGTTTTTAAAACCTATGGCTTTGCTCCGATAGAAACTCCTTCGTTTGAATTGTCTTCCACCTTAATGGGGAAATATGGAGAAGAAGGAGATCGTTTGATCTTTCGGATTTTGAATTCCGGTGATAAAATGAAAAAGGCAGATATAGAAGCCTTAAACGAAAATAATTTACCCCGATTTGCCAATTCCCTTGCGGAAAAAGCACTTCGCTACGATTTAACTGTTCCCTTTGCACGCTTTGTTGTGCAGCACCAAAACGAATTGTCGTTTCCTTTTAAGCGTTACCAGATTCAGCCGGTTTGGCGCGCCGACCGACCGCAGCACGGACGTTACCAGGAATTTTACCAGTGCGATGCCGATGTGGTTGGTTCTGATTCGTTGCTTTACGAAGTTGATTTTGCTCAGATTTTCGATCAGGTATTGACAAAACTGAAAATTCCCGGATTTACAATCAAGATCAACAATCGCAAGATTCTTTCCGGAATTGCCGAAGTTTCCGGCGAAAGCGATAAGATCATTGACATTACAGTTGCTATCGATAAACTCGACAAAATAGGAGAGGAGGGTGTTGTTAAGGAATTGCGTGAGAAAGGAATTTCCGATCAGGCAATTGAAATTATTTCTCCGCTTTTCCATGTTTCCGGAAACAATAAAGAACGTCTGGCTCAAATGAAGACGTTCCTTTCAAAATCTGAAATTGGACTGAAAGGAATTGAGGAACTTGAATACGTATTGGATCAAACAACTGCTCTTGGGTTGGAACGCGCAGAAATAGAATTCGATGTGACCCTTGCCCGCGGATTGAACTATTATACCGGTGCCATTTTCGAAGTGAAAGTACACGATGTGAAAATGGGATCTATATGCGGCGGCGGACGTTACGATGATCTAACCG
>CBFGMW010000408.1:0-3391 GCA_965649925.1 uncultured Fluviicola sp. | reverse complement strand
CCGATGAATATTAATTTGAAACGTTCCTGCATATTAACCACTGTTCTTTATTTCCTAAATCAACTTACAACTGTAGTCTTGTCTCGGAACAAACGCATGATGATCATTCCAACGGCTGAAACGGCGAAAAAGATCAGCAAGAATGAGGGTGACGATGGATTCCCGGGTTTAGTCGATACAATCAGAATTTGCTCGTTGGTTTTTTGTTCCTTCATGTTTTTTTCATATTCAATATACCATATCGAATCGCGAAGATGTTGTTGCTGCATATCGAATTGATGCTTGAAATAATCTATACTAAGTTTGTCTTTATTTGTAATGTAATCAACTGAAATAACCCGCTGATTAGAATCTGTAACCTGCTTTACAATAGTAGAATCGTCGAGAAGCTCCCAATGAACAAAATTTTCAGTTATGGCTTCTTTATAAATTTCAGGCGGCATATAAATTTCACCGAAATTCGAATTCGGATCAATGAAATAATTCACTGCAGTTCCTGAATGGCTTTTATGAGCAATCGCTGGTGTTTGAGCTTGAATTTGTGTAAGGAAAATTGAAAATGAGGCAATCAATAAGTGTTTCATAAAATGAATTTGAACCTTCTTACAATCACTTCACAATTTGGTTCACCGATTTACTTCAATCTAACAAAATAACAATATTCCGGAATGATAAACGGCTGAACGCCATAACCATCGGTACTTGGATAAGACGAATGCAGAAACATCACATTATTTTTCCAATCTATATGATCTACAATTCCGCAATGTCCCCATGAGCGCGGGTACCAGAATTGAACAAAATCGCCCGGAAGTACTTTTGACCAATCGTCAACCGGATCGCCTTTTTTATTGGAAATTAAAACATTGTAAACTCCTTTTGGCTCGGGAGAACCATTTTCCATCCAACCGTAAACAGTATTCAGATCTTTTCGTGGTTGGTCTATACGAATATTTACCACATCCTCCTCGCTTAACGGAGTAAAATGTTCCAAAACGCCAATCACGAATTCGGTGCAAACAGCACTTTCGTATGTCGGAGAAATAGTTCTGCCATATTTGATCGCAGTATCCAGAACCTGCTGATTTCTTGGAGGAAGAACCATAGTTGAATCTTGTGCGAAAGAAGCGAAAGACAAAATTAGAAAGGAAAGGAAGAAAGGTAGTTTCATAGGGATTCAGTTGTTCTAAATTAATTAGAAAAATCGATAACTCTAAAATTTGAGCTTTGTCATTTCTAGAGTCAGTAAATCGACAACCAGAAACCGGTTAACTCCAACCTCCAATTCCAGAATACATTTCAAAGCTTCATTTGCCATAAGCGTTCCGATAACTCCGGGCACAACACCTAAAACTCCGTTATCCGAACAATTAGGAACATCTTCTGCATTCGGAGGTTCGGGGAATAAATCACGTAAGTTCTTACTGCCTTTGTGGTTGAAAACGGCAAGTTGTCCCTGGAAACCAAGAATGCTTCCGTAAACAAGGGATTTATCCAGCTTAACACAAGTATCGTTCACAATATAGCGTGTCAGGAAATTGTCGCAGCCGTCAATAACCAAATCGAATGGTGAAATGAGTTCCTCGGCATTTTCATCCGTCAACGCACAATCGAAAATTTCAATTACAGCATCCGGATTCTGAGCGAGTGATCGTTCTTTTGCGACCTCCGATTTTTTTCTACCAACGTCCTGAGGCCCGTATAAAACCTGACGATGCAGGTTAGAATGCTCAATAATATCAAAATCAACTATTCCGATAGTTCCTACTCCACAGCTTACTAAATACTGAATCAGCGGACAACCCAATCCTCCGGCACCAATCACCAAAACACGACTTTGCTTCAATTTAGCCTGTCCCGTCAAACCAACTTCGTCTAAAATGGTTTGTTTGGTGTATCGTTTCGATTCGTTTGGGCTAAACATTTGCAGCTTCCTCAACTTGTTTAGGTGAAAAGAAGCTTCTGTCCCAATCTTTCCAAACAGCTTCGTAACCGGCATTCCGGATCAATTCGGAAATTTCTTCCACACTTCTTTCATCTGAAATTTCAAATTGTTCCAGTGATTCAGGTTCAACCACATAACCACCCGGATTTGTTTTTGATCCGGCACTCATAGTTGTTACTCCAAGCGGAATTACGTGATTTCTGAAGTTCTCCGATTCCCGGGTAGAAATGGAAAGTTCAACATCTTCGTTCAACAACCGGTATGCACAAAGCAGTTGAACTAATTCTTTATCTCCAACTACAACATTAGGCTCAATAATTCCTTCTGCAGGGCGCATTCTCGGAAATGAGATAGAATATTTTGTTTGCCAGTATTTTCGCTGTAAAAAGTCTAAATGCATAGCGCAGTAGAACGAATCTGTGCGCCAATCTTCCAAACCAAGTAAAACTCCCAAACCAATTTTGTGAATTCCGGCATCACCGCAACGTTCCGGTGTATCTAATCTGTAGTTGAAATTTGACTTTTTCCCTTTCGGATGGTATGCTTTATAAACATCCTGATGATACGTTTCCTGGTAAACCAAAACGGAGTAAACTCCGGCTTCGTGCAATTCAGCATATTCATCCGTATCTAAAGGCTGGACTTCGATAGAAATATTCGCAAATTCATTTCGGATCAATTCCATCACATGTTTAAAATAGGTCATGTGAACAGTCTGATTCGCCTCACCGGTAACCAACAAAATATGATTAAATCCTTTTTCTTTCAGGTAAGCAACTTCCTGCAGAATTTCTGCATCAGTCAGTGTTTTACGCTTGATCTTATTATCGAAACTGAAGCCGCAATACGTGCAAATATTATTGCATTCGTTGCTCAGATACATGGGCGTATAGAGCTGAATGGTTTTCCCGAAACGTTTCTTTGTTAACTCATGACTTTGCTTTGCCATTTGTTCCAAGTACGGTTCTGCGGCAGGAGAAATCAATGCTTTGAAATCTTCTAAGTTTCGTTTTTTAGATGACAAAGCGTGCTCCACATCACGCGCTGTTTTAGCGTAGATCGAAGACTTTATTTCGTCCCAGTTTGTATTGCTGAATATTTCTGTGAAACTCATGTTCGCTTTTTCTTTAGCCCTCCCCCTTAATCCCCCTCCAAAGGGGGAGATGGATGATTTATAAATTCAAAAAACCTGTAAGCGGACTGGAAGCACTTGCCGAACGGGAAACACTGCCCAAACCTGATTCATAAGCCATTCTTCCCGCCTCTACCGCCATTTTAAACGCTAAAGCCATTTCTGCCGGGTTTCCTGCAACGGCAATCGCTGTGTTTACCAAAACAGCATCTGCACCTAATTCCATCGCGTGCGCGGCATGAGAAGGTGAACCAATTCCTGCATCAACAATTACCGGAACACGGCTTTGTTCGATGATTATTTCCAGAAAATCG
>CBFGMW010000407.1:0-3397 GCA_965649925.1 uncultured Fluviicola sp. | reverse complement strand
TCATTTTTCAGTGAATAGTGCAGTCTATGCTCAACTAGAAAAAAAATGGAACAAGTTCGATGTAACAGCTGGTTTTAGAGGCGAATATTATGAACAGGATAACCGGCAGGGCGATTCGGATTTCTACTTCGGAAAAGACTCTACAAAATTGCCGATCAGACCGATCTTCAGGGCCGGAATGCACTACCAGGTTGCGAAATACACACATGTACGCGCATCCTACGGACAAGGTGTTCGTTACCCGACTGTAGCAGAACGTTATACTTCAACCAACGTAGGTTCGCTCTATATTTTCCCTAATCCCGATCTTCAACCGGAAACCGGCTGGGCAGCTGAATTCGGAATTAAACAGGGAATCAAAATCGGAAACTGGAAAGGGTTTGTTGATGGGGCGGCATTCGTGAATACTTACCAGAACATGATGGAGTTTACATTAGGAAACTACAAACCTGATTCTATTCCGGGAAGTTTCAATCCGAATGATCCGGGATATATTTTCAAGTGGATCGGATTCAGAGCGGAAAATGCAGAAGCAGCCCAAATTACAGGTTTGGAATTGAGTATTAACGGAACCGGGGAAATTGGTCCTGTTAAAGTACAAACACTCATGGGGTATACATACATGAATCCGATTACACTCAATAAAGACGCTGACTATCTCGAAACATTCTCCAACGACAGCACCAATGTTTTGAAATACCGTTTCAAGCATCTGGCAAAAGCCGATCTGCAATTGGAATACAAAGGATTCAGTATTGGCGGCTCCATGCGCATGAACAGTTTTATGATCAATATCGATAAAGCATTCGAAGACGGAATTCTTGGGCAGCAAATTCTTCCGGGATTGAAACAATATCGTTTAGACAACAACGGAGCTACTGTTGTTTTTGATGCACGAATTGGTTACAGCTACAAAGACACTTACAAATTGGCGTTGATTGTAAACAATGTTGCGAATACGGAATATATGACTCGTCCGGGCGATATGCAGGCTCCGCGTTGTTTTGTTGTTCAGTTGAGTTACCAGTTTAAGTAAGGACAGGTCGCGACCTGTCCTTACTTACCCTTCTGAAAAAAGCCAGTCACAATCTTCGCTTTTGCCTTTCCGACAATCTTTGCCAGTTCCTCTTCCGACTGTTCTTTCACGCGTTTCGCCGATTTGAAATGTATTCAGGCAGTCCAAGTTTGGACTTGAAATACTATGAACAATACCAAAAACCGTATACTACAGCTTATTCAATGGTTTCACTGTTTTACCTTTCGAAGAAGTAATAACCACCAGGTAATTCCCTTTTGCCAAACCGGTCAAATCCATAGAAAAAGAGTTTGTTTGGGTAACGTGGGTTTCAAGTACTTGTCCTTGAACTGTCATCACTGTTACAACTCGTTCCTCAGCATCGGGGAAAGAAAGTTCACATTGCTCAGTTGCTGGGTTTGGTGCCAACGAAATAAACTCTTCCTTCAACTCACTTGTGCCCAACCAAAGCGGTGTTTCTCCCAAATCCAACAAATAGGTTTTTGTAGTTGCTGCAACCCACAAGTTTCCAGTGGTGTCTATTTCCATTCCTTTGTAAGTGTCAAAAGTGATGGGTGAATTGTTTGCATCATAATAATTGGTCCAGGTATCTCCGTCCAAACGTGCCAGGGCAAAAGCGTCTCCATTTACATCTCCAAAGCAAGCCCACATTCTGTTTTCCAAATCAAACTCGAACTCCAATACATTTGCCGAAGGCATATTGGTTGTGTTATCTGGTGTAATGGAATCTACGAAATCATAGTTAACCCCAACAGAAATACCAGCTGCGCAGGCAACATAAATGGTATCTGAATAGGGAGAGAATTTAATGTCGTTAAACAACCCACAGATATACTGATCATCAATAGTGGAATAACTTTCATAACCAGAAGCACCATTACCAGTATATTTTCTCAGAGAGCCGTCAGTACTATTTGCAGGATAAAATTGACTGTCTTTTGCACAAATTAATTTGAACGCTGGAAGTGTGATTAACCAACCATTTTCAGTATAGCGTAATAATCCACTAGGTTCTGCCATCGGCATATATATCGTGTCTCCATTTTGGAATAACGCCGAATTATAATCACCTGAATATTTATTTGTCAACGTAAAATCTGAATTTACTTTATACAATCCACTTGCAAAGGACATAAAAAAACGTGACGCCGGTGTAAATGCAACATCAGAATTCGCAGATAGGGCATCTATTACATCAACCGATCCATCGCTCAAGTGAAAACATGAGATTTTATAAGGAGCCGAGAAATCATAGGAAAGATACCATAAATCGTTTCTGTATACATCCAATTTAAATCCTGGTGAAGCAGCAGCATTCCCCATTTGCATCGTGTTTAACGTTGTCCAGGTTTGGGCTTGGAGCTGCGTGCTAAATTGAAATAATATGAACAGTACCAAATACCGCATCCTATAATTTATTCAATGGTTTCACTGTTTTACCCTTCGAAGAAGTAATAACCACCAGGTAATTCCCTTTTGCCAAACCGGTCAAATCCATAGAAAAGGCGTTTGTTTGTGTAACGTGCGTTTCAAGTACTTGTCCCTGAACTGTCATTACTGTTACAACTCTTTCCTCTGCATCGGGAAAAGAAAGTTCACATTGGGTTGTTGCCGGGTTCGGTGCCAACGAAATAAACTCTTCTTTCAACTCACTTGTTCCTAACCAAAGCGGTGTTTCTCCCAAATCCAACAAATAGGTTTTTGTAGTTGCCGCAACCCACAAATTTCCGGTAGTGTCAATTTCCATTCCTTTGTAAGTGCCAAAAGTGATGGGTGAATTGTTTGCATCGTAATAGTTTGTCCACGTGTCTCCATCCAAACGTGCCAAAGCAAAAGCATCTCCATTTACATCTCCAAAGCAAGCCCACATTCTGTTTTCCAAATCAAATTCAAACTCTAATACATTTGCCGAAGGCATATTGGTTGTGTTATCCGGTGTAATGGAATCTACGAAATCATAGTTAACCCCAACAGAAATACCAGCTGCGCACGCAACATAAATGGTGTCTGTGTAGGGGGAGAATTTAATGTCGTTGAATTGTCCGCATAGATACTCTTGATCAATAGAGGAATATTGTTCATAACCACTACCACCATTGCCTGTATACTTCAAAACTGAACTATTATAATTATACGCTGGGTAAAACAAACTTGCTCTTGCCACAATTCGATCAAATCCATTTACACTGCTAATTGAGCCATTCTCCGTATACCTCAAAAAACCATTTTCAAGTCTCATATAAATAGTGTCTCCGTTTTGAAAAATATTCGCATTGTAATTTGCAAAGTATTTACTGGTGAGCGAATAATCTGTATTCACTTTATACAGTCCACTGCCAAACGACATTAAAAATCTTGATG
>CBFGMW010000406.1:0-3414 GCA_965649925.1 uncultured Fluviicola sp. | reverse complement strand
GGTCGATATGCTGCTACGAGTAACCGTATTTTGGCAAGATCTCTTCAGCCATACGCGCACCAATAGGCTCGTTTTTCTCATAGCTTTCAACAAAACCAGCATCGTGATATGTTGCCGCAGATTTCAGCAGGAATAAACCTTCATCGGTTACTCCTTCCAATAATGCATAACGCTCAACGGCTCTAACAACATCTTTCGTGTGCGCAATACTGTGGTAATGCAATTTGGAAGAAAGCCCTTTCTCCAGCACTTTCATAATATGGCGCTCTGCCTTATAGTAATTGATACTACTGTACAGGTGAAGGTTTACGATTTGCTGGAAACGCTCATTCGGATACAATCCTTCACCATTAACAGAAAGCTCGGGTTTGATACGTTCAACCGTGAACATGTCAATCAATCCTTTACTTTTAGACTGAACTTTTCCGCGGAATGTACATTCAAAATACGGTTCAATCAGGTTGAACGTTGCGCCGGAAATTGTTACTCTTCCAGGTTCGCCCATCATCTCCATTCGCTGCGCCTGATTAACAGTTGAGCCCCAAATATCATAAGCCAGGCGTTCTGAACCAATAACTCCGGCAGTCACTTCACCGGTGTGAATTCCAAGGCGTAATTCCCAATATTCGGTTCCGTTGGCAATGGCGTCAAGGCGCAATTTCTCCATGTACTCCTGG
Source organism: uncultured Fluviicola sp. (assembly GCA_965649925.1). Classification (GTDB taxonomy): domain Bacteria; phylum Bacteroidota; class Bacteroidia; order Flavobacteriales_D; family Crocinitomicaceae; genus Fluviicola. The sequence goes on along the minus strand of CBFGMW010000406.1, from coordinate 2,737 downwards.
ATATGCAATGCCGCTAAAACCGCATCGATCGGATTGGTGTTGTTTCGAACCGGAACTCCACCGGCACACATGTATGCGTCTCCAATGGTTTTGATTTTTTCGAGATTGTTCTTGACAATGATTTCATCGAACTTCCGGAAATAAACGTCCAGTTTGTTTACCAACTCGGTTGGTTTTAGTCCTTCGGCGATTTTGGTAAATCCAACAAAATCTGTGAACAATACAGAAACCGTTTTGTAAGCACGCGCCGAAGCACGACCTTTGTTTTTCAATTCTTCGGCAGTAGATTCCGGGATAATATTCCGAAGTAATTTCTCCGACTTATCCTTTTCGATCTGTAAAAGTCGTTTTTGTTCCTCTACTTTGTTTTTCTCTTCCTGGATAATGCTGCTTTGGGCCTCTATCTTGAAATTTTGTTCCCGGATCTCTTTTGTCCGCTCAACAATTTTCATTTCCAAACGCACCTGATCTCTGCGCGCTAGATCTATTCTTCGACGCACCGACCAACGGATCAACGCAAATAAAAGTATTGCTATTGGAATCCAGAACCATAATTTTCTCCAGTAAGGCGCTTCAATTTCTATGGTTAAACGAGCTGGCTCAGGTTCCCAGTTCCCATCGTATCTTCTTGCGAAAACTTCCAGCATATACGTTCCAGGAGATAAACTGTTGAAACGGATTTCAGTTGAATTTCCTAAAAACACATCGTCTTCGTCTGAACCGATTAAGCGGTATTTATACTCGATCAGTTCCGGATTCATCAGATCACTTGCCAGGAATTGGATGGTGAAACTTCTTTGATGATAAGGAAGTGTAATGGTTCTTATTTCTGAAAATGCCGATTGGAATGGCGCTCCTTTTTCTCCCGGAGAGATCCATTTATCATCGAGTTTAAATTTCAGAAATTTAACATCTAACGGAATTGTTTTATCCGTTAGATTTCCGGGTTTGAAAAAGTTGTAACCCGCAATTCCACCAAAATACATAGTTCCTGTAACCGACTTAAGCGTGGCTCCGGTATTGAACTCATTGCTCATTAAACCGTTCACTTCAAGAAACGAGGTTACATTATGATTGCTTTTCTTAAATCTGCAAAGACCTTTATTTGTGCTGATCCATAAATTTCCGGATTCGTCTTCCTCAATACCGTAAATGAAGTTGTTTGGTAAACCATCCTTCTTTGAAAAAACCTCAACGTTTTTACTTGAAAGATTAACGTGTACCAATCCCGAACCACTGGTTCCGAGCCATAGGTTGTTTGCAGAATCCTGGTAAACGCATGAAACGTAATCTGTAACCTTATTTTTAATCAGCCAGTTGTATTTAAACGGAACTATCTCAAACTCCCCTTTGCTTGTTTTCTTCAATACCGACAATCCGCCTGAGCTTGTAGCAAAATAAACCAGGTTGTTGTTTGCTTTGTAGGCAACGCGGCAAACCCCGGGGTTAATGGTTGTCCCGTTCTTTTTAGACGAATGCACAAATGCCTGCTGTTTCCTGGTTTTGGCATTAATATAAATAGCTCCGCCTTTTGTGGCCAGGAAAAATTCGTCTTCAGAGTAGCGCACAATGCGATAAATAGTTCCGAAACGTTCGGCATTTTTAATGTCTTTGAACTCAAATTCTTCGTACGTATACATTCCTGAAGGACTGTAACGCAGTGTGTACAAACCATTCGCTGTTCCAACGAATAATTTTCCTTCTTCAATATAGTGGATAGTATTAACCCCGTCCTCTGATAGTTCGGCAGGTAAGTTATACTGTTTGAACAAACCGGTTTTGTTATTCAAATGTGACACGCCGGCATCTGTTGCAATAAACAAGTCGGACCCGGATTTGTTTTCTGCAAAACTCCATACGTTCTCAGAAGGAAGACCTAAAGACTGGTTCCCGGAAGGGCCAACGCCCAGAAATCCTTGATTGTTCGGATCAAAACAGCCCAAACCACGCAAAGTTCCCAACCAGATTACTCCGTTTCTGTCAACATAGAGTTTTTTAATTTCATCGGAAATAAGTGCTTTCCGCTGGAATATGTCCTGGCGTGTAAAAGAGAACGTATATTGACCATTTACTTTTTTCACAGTAACCAATCCTTTGCTCGCAGTTCCAATATAGAATTCTGAAACAGATTTCAGGTAAACATCCGAGATGTCAGAGATCCCATAATCTTTTTCCAACGATTTCAAAAAGCGCATGCAGGTGTTTGCGTTGTAGTCGTATAACCACAATCCCTGGCTGGTTGAAAGCAAATAAACCCCGTTGCTGAATAGTTCAATATCATTTATAAGCCAGGTAATACTGTTCACTTCATTGGCTCTAACTTTGTTTAGTTTTTTTGAAAAGATGTCGAATGTGTAAACACCTTTATCTTCGGTAGAGATCAATAATATATGCTCTGTCAGAAATTCAATCTGGTGAATATGTTTTGTTGGGATCTTCGTGTCAACAAGTTTGATCTGTTTGGTTTTGTAATCCCAATAAGCCACCCCGTTCGTGTTTGTCGCCAGGTAAATATGCCCCAAATCACTCTCCGCAAGGTCCTCAACAGAAAGTGTAGAGGATCCTTTTCCCAAATCATACGTTTGAAACTGTTCTTGTTTCTGGTTGAACATCGTTAACCCGTTGGATGTTCCAAACCAAAGATTTCCTTGTCTGTCCTGCAGCGAAGCATTAATGTACTGACTATTTAATCCTTGCGTTTCTTGCTGTTGGTATATTAGCGGGATTTACTTTTATT
>CBFGMW010000405.1:0-3450 GCA_965649925.1 uncultured Fluviicola sp. | reverse complement strand
TGTTTCAGGGGATTTCCATTATAGCATGTATAATCCGAATACGTATCTGCCTGTTCAAAAGTTAGAACGATATACATATATCAATAAAGTTTTTGATCCACGCTCCGATTCAAAGTTCAATGCAGCATACAATCTTGCCGTAGAGTACAAGCTCTTTGACTATAACATTGGCGCCAAATTCAAGCGGATAGATCCTGATTATTATTCATTAGGTTCCGTTTTCATTGCAAACGATGTTCAGGAGTATTCACTGACATTAGGCAAACAGTTCTTTAAAAATAAATTGAGCGTTAACGGTTCATTGGGAACAACTGAAAATAATTTGGATAAGAACCAGATTGCTACTCAACGCAGAATTGCGGGTTCAGTAAACACGTCAATTTCCTTGATCAGGAATTTAAACCTGAATCTCGGCTACAACAGCTTTTCAAGTAATGTTGTTGCAATCAGAGATGTTTTTTACGACTCCATTCGTTTGACACAGCTCAATCAATCTGGAATGTTCTCAGCAAACTATTCATTCGGAACAAAATGGAAGCAGAGTTTGAACCTGACAACATCTTACCAGGAATCGGGCGGAAACAAAACTCCGCTGAATACCATGATTCTTATTAACCCTTCCTATAACATCACCATTCAAAAAACGAAAACCACGTTTACTTCTGCGTTGAGTTTTTCGCAGAACAGCATGCAATCAACAACAACCAGAAACATCGGGCCAACGTTCGGGTTGCAACAAGGGTTAATGAAACAAAAGGTTAAGACCGGGGCAAACTTCACGATCCAGGATTCCAGAAAGAATGATGTGCTTACAAATTACAATATGGCCAACAACACCTTTATCACTTATTCTATCAATAAATCGAACAGTTTAAAGATCAATCACAGTTTCATTTATAGGAAAGCATTGGTTGAAGGAGCACAGAATTTTAAAGAACACCGGTTGATGATCAATTACAGCTACACATTCTCATACGGGATAAAACAATTGAAAAACAAGAAATCAAAAGAAAATGCTGAAATTTAGTCTCTTGCTTATAGGAATATTCTTGTGTTTTGGGATGAATGCCCAGAGCATCAGGCTTGTTGCAAAAAGCAATGAAAAAACGATAGAATTAAAATGGTTTACGAATAGTTTAACGGCAAATGAAGGAGTAAATATTTACCGACAGTCAACAGATGGTTCCTGGTCGAAAATAAATTCTGCGCCAATCAGAAAAGGTGATTATTATCCTACTGCTGCAGAAATTCAGTCTGATCCTGATTTGAAAGAACATCTTGAATTATTAAAAGCCACCAAACCACTGGAAAGCTTCGGGCTTTTACTTGCCAGTATGGAAGCTATCAAAAGCACTCCATTTGCCCGCGCTGCCGGATTGTATTATTCAGACAATCTGCTGGCATCAACAACTGGCTACAAAGTTGCATTATTGGTACAGGGAAAAGAGACCGCTTTTGCAGAATACAACTTAGCAGATCACCAAAACGATTATTTTTCACTGAACGAAATTGAGTTTGAGCAGCGCTTAAAAAAGGTTTATTTCAAATGGCTGGTTGAAGATTCCAAATTCTACGCGGTGAATGTTTACAGGTCTGTAAGTCCTGATTCTATAGGAGAATTGATTACTAAAAACCCAATTATTCCATCGAAAGTTAAAAATGAAGCAGGAGTACAGGAATATCCGAAATGGTTTTTGGAAGATCGTTTGGTCGCTGAAAAAAACACCTACTATTATCGGTTGGTTGGATTAGGTTTCTTTAACCAGGAATTAAAAATTTCAGAACCTATCAAAGTCCGTATCAAAGACGAAACGGCACCCATTCCGCCGGTACTGAAAAGCAAAACAGAAGATCCGGAAGGATTTGCAATCTTTTGGGAACAATTGGAACGAAGCGATGATCAATCCGGGTTTGAAGTTTTCCTGACCGATAGAAACGATACAATTTTCCATTCATATTCAACAGAAACAATCAGTTTGGAGGTTGACAGCTTTTTTGTAAAGCTCAATAAAGTTGGAACCTATTCTGTAAAAGTGGCCAGTAAGGATGCTGAAGGGAATTACGGTTATTCGAATGAGTTTGTACTTGACTTTTTAGACAAAACTCCACCTATGAAACCAATTAATGTTCAGCTAAACACAGATTCCACATTGATCAGGGTTACCTGGGATAAAAATACTGACGCCGATATTTTAGGGTATAAAATTTACAGGGGAATAAACGGAGTACAAAATTCAATGGCACTTCAGAATTCAACTCCATTTGCAGAAAACTTCTATGTCGACAAACTGCCTAAAAACTCAAAGAACAGTTTTAGCTATTTTGTGATTGCTATTGATTCGGCTCTGAATGAAAGCGTTATGTCGGAAATTGCTTCTAAAAGATTACTAGATGTAGTCCCGCCCAAAGCTCCGTTCATTAAAAATATTGAATCTCAGGAAAAGGGAGTATTGATTTCCTGGTCGAAAAACACCGAAATTGATTTGTTTAAATACGAACTATTCAGAAAAAACATTTCAGATTCTTTAAGTGATTTTGTTCAGTTAAATCTAACTGAACTCAATGTAAATTCGGTTTCGTTCCTCGACAGAAGTTTTCAGAAAGGAACTGAGTTCGTTTATGTTTTGTATGCTTTAGATTCTTTAGGCAATAAAAGTTTGCAATCAAATCAGTATAAGTATTTCATGCCGAAGGAAAAGGAAAAATCATCGGTTACATGTCAGCTAAAACAACCAAAACTCGTTAAAACATCCAATTCGGCAAAGTTATCCTGGAGTATTAAGCCCTACACGGAATCAGTTAAATACATCGTATTCCGAAAAAGCAACGGATCAGGTTTTCAGCAGGTAAGCGGTTTACTCGAAACGAATAAATACACCGACAGGACCGTAGAAAACAACCAGGTATATGTATATGAAATCCGCTGTTATCTGGAAGATGGCAGTTATGTAAAAAGTGAACAAAAAGAATTGACCCGCCCAAAACGGACAAATAAAGAACCTAAAAAATGAAAACTATGAATCGTACTATTATTACTAGTGTGCTCGTGGCATGTTTGTCAAGTGTGACGTTATTCGGACAAGTAGGAGTGAACACAGCAACGCCCGACTCATCTGCAGCATTGGATATTCATTCTCCCAATCCTTCTGATCAAAGAGGCGTTTTACTTCCGCGAATGACGCGAAGTGAACGACTAGCTATTAATTCTCCCGCTTTACCACCTCAGGCATTAATGGTTTTTGACATTACAGATAACCTGTTTTATTATTTCGACGGATCAAAATGGAATGGCCTGGTTCCGAAACAAGAACAGTCGGTATATGTCAACAATCCCACCGTTAACGGTAATATTGTTATTGATTCCGGAAGTGTTATTACACCGCTTGCAGATGTGATTATTGCAGACATTGATACGGCCAATATAAACGTGGTTTCGCAATTAAATGTTCC
>CBFGMW010000404.1:0-3455 GCA_965649925.1 uncultured Fluviicola sp. | reverse complement strand
ACACGTCATTACCAAACTTCATTACTGCAAAAAGTATTCATACAAAACCGGATTTCAACGTCGCTTTTTGAAGTGAGTACCATTGCGGCATTCCTGCTGCTTGGTTTTTTAGGCGGTTCGCGCTGGCTGGATGTTCCTGCTGCAAGCAGTATTGTGCTTTTACTCACAATTGTTCTGATGGTTTTCAATGCCTTGCTTAGTTGGTTTCGCTGGTACACAGTTCCGTTGATTCTGGCTGTTTTTGTTTCAATAAACTGGCTTTCAGGGAATACCAAATGGTTTCATTTCGAAACAGAAGCCATCGGAATGGATTATTCCTCCAAAGCTGTTTATTCTTATGATCGCTTTTCGGAGGAATTGCTCGATTCGGCACGTGTTGAGAAAGATTTAAAGGCATATATCCAGTCACTCGAGAATTGGAAAAAGAATACAGGTGAAGAAAAGCCGGTTCTTTTTATCGTGAATACTTCCGGTGGTGGATCACGAAGTGCAGCCTGGGTTTATTGGGTTTTGTCGCAAATGGACCAGAGTACACGCTATGATTTCACGAAACATACTGCTATGATTACCGGTGCTTCCGGTGGAATGGTTGGCGGTGCGTTCTATCGCGGATTGTACGCCGAATACCAAAGCGGCGATATTCCTTCTACCTGCTCCAATACTTATTATGAGCAGATTACGTCCGATATTTTGAATAAAATGTCATTTGCGGCATCAACCAACGACATTTTTGTGCGCTACCGGACGAGTTATAAAAACGAATCGAGTTACCACTATACACGTGCGATTGCGTTCGAAGAAGACATGAATGAGAATACCGGTTATATTCTCGATAAACCTTTCGGGGAAACTGCTTCCGGTGAAAAAGAAGGAAAAATCCCGGTGATGCTCTTTTCACCCTGTATCGTAAACGATGGAAGACGGATCACCTTCTCTACTATGGGAACCCGCTTTCTCAATCCACAGAACAAATTGGCCGGCTCATCTTCAATGGTGGAAAATATTGATGCACGTGCGCTGTTGGGGAAAGATCAGGTCGATAAAGTGAAATTTTCTTCAGTCCTGAGAATGAATGCAACTTTCCCGCTGGTGCTTCCGATGACCACTTTGCCAACCGAACCGAAAATCCAGGTAATGGATGCCGGAACACGTGACAACTTCGGAACAAAAACTACAGTGAACTGGATGATGGCGCTACAGGATTGGATCAGAAAAGAAACCTCCGGAGTTGTAATTGTTAAGATTCGCGACACCAAAAAAGTGTTCGATAAAGAGAGTACGAGAGAGTTTTCGTTCTTCAACAAGTTCCTGGAACCATTTGGGAATTTATTTTCCAATTTTCCCAGAACACAGGATTTTGACCAGGATGAATTATTAAATGCTTACGCTTCAAGAGCTCCGTTCCCGTTGAGAGTTGTTTCGTTTAACCTGAGAGAAACCAAAACCGAACGAATCTCACTTTCCTGGCATTTGACCAAAAAAGAACGCGAATTGATCAAACAGGCAATCAAAAAGCCAAACAACAGGAAAGCGAAAGAAACATTGATTAAATATCTTGAAAAGAGGAAGATAGGGAAGGGTAAATAGTAAAAAAAGATGAGCGTTTCCTCCTTTCCTCTTATAACGTTTTCTCTTAATCAATCATGATCCAACTTCCGGCTGCTGCGTCCAATTGTGAGTTCCGTTTCCCAATGATTCTTCTTTGCTTGCTTAAGAAGTTCTTTTCTGAGTTTTCTCGGGTAGAAATAATTCCTGATCATACGTGATTTCCCTTTTTCTTTAAACCAATGTGTCTGTGATAGTAAATGATAGCAGGAACTCGTGCAGCGCATTCCAAAAAAAGCATACGGATAAGGCGAATTGCTGAGGAATTTTAATGCTGTTGTTCGAATAGATGCTCTTTCTTCTGCCGAAATTGGAATTTTTACAATCAGAATCTGGTTCGAGTCGCAGCCGAAAGTGCATAGAAATTCTTCTTTTGTGTCTTGCCGCCAGGTTCCCGGTTTGTCTTTATGCCCGAATGCTCCTACTTTACCGCCCGGATTAAAATGAAAGACAGAATCTTCTGAAAATCCCATTCCTACGTGGCCGCCAAGTTTTCCGCCAAACCAATGACTTTCTGAATTAGTGAGCGGCTTGGAGCCGTAAATGAAGTAAACTTCAATCGTGTCCTGACTGAAAGAAAATGTTGAACGAAGCAAGACTAGGATGAGGATAGATCGCATTAGATTTTTTTTTGCACAGTTCAAACAAAAAACGTGCCCCGGATTCTATGTTAAATTAGTGTGTTACAACAAATTTTCCGGTTTGGTAAACTTTCGAAGCGGTACAAAGCGAATAAAAATAAGTGCCGCTGCTTAATCCTGAAACATTTAATGTTTGCAGATCAGTTGAGGTTGTGATTGACTGTCGTTTTACTTCAGTTGCGCTTCCGGAGGTAATAACAAGCTGGTAGTTATTCAGATTATCCGGCAGGTTGATCCTGAAATTAACTTCTTGCTGCGAAGGATTAGGAAAAACACCTGTTATATAAGAAGCTTGTTGTGTAAACTCGAACAATCCCTCAGTTTCAAGTGTTCCGCAAAGAGAGTAAATGTAGAATTGTGTACTTGTACCATTCGGACTTTGCTTTTGAAGGAATAATTTAGTTCCGTCTGAAGTATTGCGAATCGGAACTATGGCATCCGACATTCCGAGACATCCGCCAATGCAAAAAGGTGCGTTAACGCTGTCCATGTATAACAATTCTGTTCCGTCTGTCCGAATAACCCAGAATTCATCCATTTGAATTGGAGATTCGTAGATAAACTCAATTGTTGCTGAATCGCAATCGAATAAACTTCGTGTAATATAGATCGGTTGACGTATGCCGTTTTCCAGTGGAGCAGGCAAAGCAATGTTCATCATGAATGGAGTGAGGTCCATATTGTAAAGACTGAACGTATTGGTGTTTTCATCGCAAAACACATACTTTGTTTCGTTTTGGCTTAGTTGCGCGGTGTAAAACGTTTGACCAATATAAGGCTCGCCGCCAAAAGTGGAAGCATCAATAACGTGATCAAGAACAACCTGAGCACGTAAGTTGCCGCTAAAGAAAATGAAGAAAAAGATTAGTTTGAAAAGTAGTGTTGATCGCATAAGCTTAAATTTGAAACCAATAACGCATAAAAGTCTGATTTATGCGAAAGGATTTTCATTTTCACACTTATCATTCGCAATTCGTTATTAAAATTCTTATTTTCGAATCATGTCGAAAGTCGCTCAATTATACAGATACAATGCCGAAAGCGTAGAGCTTATTGAGGAAGATGTTTCCTTCTTTGTCGAGAATTTCAATCCGCTGGAAAATATGGGGTTGACCCAATGGCTGAATATTCATTCTTTAGATAATGAAGAAGAAATTCAGGCGATCTGCAATAAAATGGGCATTGACGTGTTGATTCAGGAAGCTATTT
>CBFGMW010000403.1:0-3464 GCA_965649925.1 uncultured Fluviicola sp. | reverse complement strand
ATTTGTTGACATTCCAGTCGATGTTGTAGATCTTTCCATTCTCAACCATCAGTCGTAAAGCGTTCACTGACGTAATCACAGGAGGATTCAGGTAATACCTGTTTCCATTTTGCGTGACATATTTCAACACTGTCTTATTCTCTGATTTCACGCCTGTCTCCAGGTTTTCAGTGTATGTAGATGCCTTATCTCCGGTTATTTCCAGGACAAGCACTTGTTTAGATGTTTTGTAAGGCAGAAAATAATACTTTCCGGCATTCAGTTTATCCTGGTAACGAAACGGATAAAGAAGCTTAGAGAAAGAAGTATCTATCATACCATCTGGCTTTGTCAGGTAATGTGTTCCGTAATAATCCACAAACTCACCTTTCTGAATACATTTTTGAATGGAATCGTTTGAACTTGTCACTTTTTCAGGAAAGGAACCAACACTTGTAATTGTGTAGTAAACATTGCCGTTTTTCAAATAGTCAAAGGTGAGTTTTCGGATTCGCTTTTGTTCATCCAAATATTCCAGCCTGGAATGGAATAATGAAGTTCCAAGACTATCGTTCCGGTAATGATAATATGGAAGATGATTCAACTCGGTCAAAATGGAATCCTTTAACAGTTCATTCGGATAATAGGTTAACCGGTAGTTCTCTACTTTTTTCTCCTTCAAATTACCCGATTTATAATAACTGTATACTTCCCTGTTTTCACTTTTTCCTGAGGTTAGCGTGAAACGTTTGATCAACTCGTTGTAATCGATTTCTCTGACATCTTCCACGGAATATTCCGGTTTCGAAATATCCAGCAAAAAACTTTCATCATGTGTCAGTGTGTCACGGATATAGTCGTTTGTTTTGGTAAACATCCAGGTATGGATTTCTACCGGTTTATTTGGAACGAAAAAGATGGAATCTTCTCTTAAAAGAGTATTGCCTTTTTTATCATGAGCGAGAAACGACGAAGTTCTTGTAAACACAAATGGTTCTTTCTTAGTTCCTGTAAAATACGGTCCCACTCTTGAATAATCGTGTCTTCCGGGATTCTCTTCAATTTCGTAAGCAACCTGATCACCGTTATCAAACTGTTTAATGATCGATGCATTAAATGCGTCATACTGAATTTCTTCGCCGTGTAATTTCCCCAAGCGGTAAGTGCAGATTCGCGTCACATTGCCTTTTAGGTCGTACTCCTTAAATTTTCCGTCAAGAACCTTATTCACATGAAATCCTTCGGCAACAACCCTTCGGTTTGCTAAGCGTCGGAACGTTCCATCTTCGTTATAAAAATCTTCTTCAACAACTTGGATATCGGATCCTCCATAAGGATAATATTTGTTTGGTGGCGGAACTGGTTCATCTATGATCTCAATTTGAGACCAGAATAGCGCCGGAAAAAAAACAGAAAGGAAAAACAAGTAGCGTTTCATAAGGTTTCGAATTAGGAATGACTAAGATAGCTCAATTTACAAAACGCGCTCCGGGAACTTTTTCCGAAGTGCTCTCACCACGTCAAGCGGGCGCCAATCGTCGGCAATTTTCTTTTCCGGGAAATGTTTTTTCAATTCGATCTTTAGTCTGCTCATTGAGTCAGCTGCAAAATAGTAAGCCGCACTTTGCTCTCTACGGAAATAAAAGGTTGTTCCACCTTTGTAAGTGTGACAGTACAATTGATCCCAATCTTCATCTTCAATAATTAGCTCATGGTGTTTTTTACACGACAGGATACTGTTCTTTCGAAGTGGTTTCTGTACCCGAATGGTTCGTTCTTCAACTGTAACGGTAACCAGGATATTGCAGATCATTTCATACATCAGCCAAATCAATACGATCAGACAGAGTAATCCGATAATCAGATGCTTCAAAAGGACAAGAGAGATAATCGCACCGGGAAACAGGGGAACGAACAGCAGCAAAGGAATTAACGAGCTCCGGTTGCTGTATTCAATATGTGTGTCAGGTGTTGCTAACATTTCGATTTGAAAATTACATTTTTTGTCGGTTTAACTGACAATTTGCAATGCGCTCAGACAATTTTCTGACAAATCGACAGCAAATATCAGACTGCAAATACTGTTTCTGACATATCTGTCAGAACAATGCCTGTTTTGTCCAATGGCATAACCTTTGACTAATCCAAGGAAATTTTGATTAAAACAAAAATAAATAAAATGGGAAAAATAATTGGAATCGACTTAGGAACAACAAACTCTTGTGTTTCTGTAATGGAAGGTAACGAACCAGTTGTAATTGCAAACTCTGAAGGTAAACGTACCACTCCATCTGTAGTCGCGTTTGTTGAAGGTGGCGAGCGCAAAGTTGGAGATCCGGCAAAACGTCAGGCGATCACCAATCCAACAAAAACAATCTCTTCGATCAAACGTTTCATGGGGTCTTCTTACACGGAAACTGCCAAAGAAGCTGGTCGAATGACATACTCTGTAGTTAAAGGTGACAATGACACACCACGTGTTGACATTGACGGCCGTTTGTACACACCACAGGAAATTTCTGCAATGATTCTTCAAAAAATGAAGAAAACTGCTGAAGATTACTTAGGGCATGAAGTTACTGAAGCTGTTGTAACTGTTCCTGCTTACTTTAACGATTCTCAGCGTCAGGCTACGAAAGAAGCCGGTGAGATCGCTGGCTTAACTATCAAGCGTATCATTAACGAACCAACTGCTGCAGCTTTGGCTTACGGACTGGACAAAAAAGGTGTTGACCAAAAAATCGCAGTATTCGACTTCGGTGGTGGTACTCATGACGTTTCTGTTCTTGAATTAGGCGATGGAGTATTTGAAGTATTGGCAACTGACGGTGACACGCACTTAGGTGGTGACGATGTTGATGAAACAATCATTGCATGGTTGGCTGACGAGTTCAAAACAGAAGAAGGTTTGGATTTACGTAAAGATCCAATGGCTTTGCAACGTTTGAAAGAAGCAGCTGAAAAAGCGAAGATAGAATTGTCTTCTACAACTTCAACTGAAATCAACTTGCCATACATCATGCCGGTTGACGGAATTCCAAAACACCTGGTAAGAACGTTAACTCGTGCAAAATTCGAGCAACTGATCGCTTCTATTGTTGAAAGAACAATCGCTCCATGTCGTTCAGCTTTGCAAAATGCAGGTTTAACAGCAAGCGATATCAACGAAGTAATTTTAGTTGGTGGATCTACACGTATTCCGATCATCCAGGATGCAGTTCAGCGTTTCTTCGGAAAAGCTCCTTCAAAAGGAGTTAACCCGGATGAAGTTGTAGCTGTAGGTGCTGCAATTCAAGGTGGTGTATTGACCGGAGAAGTAAAAGATGTATTGTTGTTAGACGTTATTCCTCTTTCATTGGGAATCGAAACAATGGGTGGAGTATTCACGAAATTGATCGAAGCGAACACAACAATTCCAACGAAAAAATCAGAGACTTTCTCTACAGCAGCAGATAACCAGCCGGCAGTAGATATTCACGTATTGC
>CBFGMW010000402.1:0-3488 GCA_965649925.1 uncultured Fluviicola sp. | reverse complement strand
GTACCTTTCGAATATTTAACACCGTTGTTTCCTGATGAAAAATTCAAATTAACCGGTCACAAAGACGAATCTATGTCGACCCGGATTATGGACCTTTTCGCTCCAATCGGTAAAGGACAGCGTGGAATGATCGTTGCTCAGCCAAAAACGGGTAAAACGATGTTGTTAAAAGATGTTGCCAATGCAATTGCAGCAAATCACCCGGAAGTTTATTTGATCGTTTTATTGATCGATGAACGTCCTGAGGAAGTTACAGATATGGCCCGAAGCGTAAAAGCGGAAGTTGTTGCTTCTACTTTTGATGAACCGGCCGATCGTCACGTAAAAGTTGCCAATATCGTATTGGAAAAAGCAAAACGTATGGTTGAGTGTGGTCATGATGTAGTGATTCTTTTAGATTCAATTACACGTCTTGCACGAGCTTACAATACCGTTTCACCGGCTTCAGGAAAAGTACTTTCCGGCGGTGTTGACGCGAATGCTTTACACAAACCAAAACGTTTCTTCGGTGCTGCACGTAAAATTGAGAACGGAGGTTCACTTTCTATCCTGGCAACAGCATTAACTGAAACTGGTTCTAAAATGGACGAAGTAATCTTCGAAGAGTTTAAAGGAACAGGTAACATGGAACTTCAGTTAGACCGTAAAATCTCGAACCGAAGAATTTATCCTGCAATTGATATTACCGCTTCAGGAACACGACGTGAAGACTTATTGGTTGGAAAAGATGTTCTTCAACGAGTTTGGTTGCTTCGTAAGTTTATTGCCGACATGAATCCTGTGGAAGCCATGGAATTTGTGAAAAACCACATGGACGGCACGCGTTCCAACGAAGAGTTTTTAGTTTCAATGAATTCATAAATCAAACGTCCTTCTTAACCAGGAGGACTTTTTTCTATCATGAAAGTTTCTACTAAAATCGCATTACTTTTTGTTGTCATCTGGTTTGGTGGCAAAATGCTTTTCTTTAAGCTGCAAATTCTTCAAACACCGGACGAATATTTGTGGCAGGTTTTCTGGAATATCCTGTGTTTGCTTATGGGTATGGCGGTTGGTTCATACATGGAGAAACGCAAAGAAGATCGTTCTCAAAGCACCGCATTGGGAGATATTAAATCAATTCTTTCTGGAGGATTAATCTACACGATTTTAACGGCAACTTTGCTTTTAACGTATTACTCCAAAATCAATCCTGATTATAACAAACACCAGATTGAAGTTGCAGAAGTAAGAATCAAGAAAATGCTCGATGATCCGAAATCACTTCAGGAAACGCGCGACAGCCGCCCGGAGTTCTCAAGTATGACGAAGGATGAGATCTATTCGAAACTGGTTCAGAATCCTCGAGCTTTCTTTAGCTACAAAACGGTTTTCACCATGTCGCTTTTGGGAATGCTGATGCTTTCTGTATTGAATGCAATTGTATTAACGGTTGTTTACAGGAGATTGATTTTTAAACGATAGTTTGGAATGAAACAATACGAAATTGAAGGAAACACGCTTACTCTTAGAGTAAAAAAAGGACCTATCATTATTCGTTCTGTCTTATTTTTAATTGCTTTTCTTTTCTTCGTTGCTCCGTTAATCTCAATTGCGGTGGCGGCTTCAAACAAATCAGGACTTAAACTTGGGCATATACTTGGTCCAATCCTGTTCGGACTGATGGGCTTTTATCTGCTTCGTCTGGCACTTTGGAATACTTATGGAAAGGAAATTATCACTTTTGACAATAGTAGCCTAAACTATATTGCCGACTATGGCTGGTTTAAAGACGGAAGAAAGCACAAACCCTTAGATGATGAGATTGAATTCACTATTCAGAAAGTGGGTTATGAAGAAGATTACAAGGGGAAATTGCTTATCAATTTTTCAAAGGATCAGTTGCAATGTGTAACGGTTATGTCGGTTTATGAATTAGAGATGCTGATTGGTGAAGTTGGGGTGTTAGCGGGTTAATCAAAAAAAGGGGCTTTCCCCCTTTAAAACCAGGCTTTCTACACATCCGCCTCAGGCGGATTATAAAAATATGAGAATTTCAAGTTTTAACTAGAAACTAAATTCCTAACCTCTCCGATCCAACTCCTCCCCTAACTTATCATAATCAATTCCGTCAAAATTTCCGGAAGACATCATTAACAGTACATCTCCGGATTCAAATTCATTGTGAATAAAATCGAGAACTTCGGATGTTTTATTTACCACCTTCACTTTTCCTCCGAATGCGTTTTGTACTTGTTCAATAGTGATTGGTTCTAGCTTTTTATGCTCAACAACAGCCGGGCTGAAATAAACCAGTGCTTGATCCGCCGCATCCATTGCCTTATCATACAATGGGAGAAACTCCTTTTGAAGTGACGAAAAAGTATGTAATTCCATACAAGCAATTACTTTTCTGGAGGCGTATTGTTCTTTCACAGCTTTCGTAGTTGCTTTCAGCTTACTTGGAGAATGCGCGAAATCTTTGAACATTGTAATATTCTTGGTATCAACAACCTTTTGTAAACGCTTTCCAGCCCCTTTAAAGCCTTCCAATGCTTTTAAGAAGTCGTGATTATCAATATTCATTGATTCCGCCAGGTACATAGCCCCAAAAGCATTCTGCAGATTGTGTGCTCCGAAAACCGACAGCTCATACTTCTGTCCTTCATGCTCAACGATAGTCCCAAAATTAGTTACTTCATATTTCGGAGTTTGATAAGCTTTCGTTTCCAGAGTACTTGAAAACTGCTCTCCAAGTCGTTTTACGGTTTCATCTTCCTGATTAAATATCAATGTTCCATTCGGCGTGATACAACGGCAGAATTCCTCAAATTGCGATATATAATTTTCCCATGTTGGGAACACATTGATATGATCCCAGGCAATTCCTGAAATTAATGCTGCATCAGGTTTATATAAATGAAATTTTGGTCGTCTGTCGATCGGTGAGCTCAAATATTCATCACCTTCCAAAATCATGTACGGAGCAGTTTCTGTAAGTTTCACCATACAATCATAACCTTCCAGCTGGGCACCTACCATATAATCAACCTCAATGCCCAGTTCATTGATAACATGTAACAACATGGAAGTAATAGTCGTTTTCCCATGACTTCCACCAATTACGATGCGTTTTTTAGTCTTACTCTGTTCGTACAGATATTCAGGATAAGAGAATACCGGGATATTCAATTCTTTGGCTTTTGCCAACTCCGGATTATCGGCACGAGCATGCATTCCAAGTATAACTGCAGAAGTTTCAGAAGTTATTTTAGAGGGAAACCAGCCAATCTCTACCGGAAGTATTGCCTGCTTTTCCAAACGTGTTCTTGATGGCTCAAAAATTTCGTCGTCGGAACCAGTTACATTCACTCCTTTTCTCGACAAAGCAATTGCCAAATTGTGCATCGCACTTCCTCCTATTGCAATAAAATGTACGTTCATAATCGATTAATCCAGGTTCGAAGGTACAGGATATTCGGGCAAAAAAAATGTGGGTAATCTGAAGT
>CBFGMW010000401.1:0-3495 GCA_965649925.1 uncultured Fluviicola sp. | reverse complement strand
GGTACTCGTTGCCATGATCGGAAAGATTATTTACGTACGTTTCCTTGGAACTGCCAATGAAAAAAGCGGACTGGATATCAGCAATGATACACCTATGCATGTTGCTTCTATTTCCAAAGTGATAACTGCCATAACTGTTTTGCGTTTGGTAGATCAAAAGAAAATAAAACTGGATGTCCCGGTTACAGATTATCTGAAAGATTTTCCATATCCCGAAGTTGAGGTTCGTCATTTGCTGAATCACCGATCCGGAATTCCAAACTACGCTTATTTCCCCGACAGCCTTCTTCCAAAGAAGAATATGCTCAGCAACAAAGGCGTTTTACGATTATTGAAAAAATACAACTACCCGCTTTATTTCGAACCGGGGAAACATTTCTCCTACTGCAACAGCAACTATGCGCTTCTGGCATTAATCGTTGAACAGGTAACAGATCAGTCGTTCCCAAAATATGTGAAAGAAACCATTTTCGATCCGCTGAAAATGACTCATTCGTTTATTGCAAAAGACACGCTGCTTCCGAAGAATTGCGCTTTATCTTATAACTCCAAAGGCAAATTTCAGGGATACAATACACTGGACGGAGTTTATGGCGACAAGAATTTGTATACTACAACCCGCGATCTGTTCCTTCTCGACAAAGCACTTTATTCGGATAATTTCCTTTCGAAAAAAGTGAAGAAGCAAATGATGCAGGGCTACAGTTATGAAAAACCGGGTAAAAGCAATTACGGGTTAGGGTTCCGTCTGCGCGAAGAAAAAGGGAAATCTACTTTCATTTTTCACACAGGCTGGTGGCATGGAAATACTGGTTGCTACGCCCATTTGGTTGATGACAACACATGTATGATCATTTTGTCGAATCATTACACAAAAAGCGTTTTCGGAATCAATCGTTTATCCTATTTGTTCGGCAATTACCCGTATGCACCGCTGATAGATTCAAAAGAGAATTTTGTAAGTATGGATGAGGCAGTTGAGAAACTGAAGAAGTAATTACTTGTAACAATTTTAACTCAAATCGTTTATAGGAAAGACACACATCTCCTCCCTTGAGGGAGGTATAAAACCCTCTCCTATGAAAACGCTTTTCCCTACGCTCGCTTTGGTACTTATTTCTATGAATGTGCACGCTTCTGACTGGAGTTTCAATTACCTGAAAAGGCTTTACGAAAAAGACGCCGAAGCATGCTACAAACGCTGTGAAACAATCATGGATTTGTTTCCAAACCAGGAAAGCGCCTACTTTTTTGCGATGAAAGTACAAGTCAAAGAAGCACAAACGGTTTCCAAAACGAAGTCGAAGAGCGTGAAACTCGTGAAAGCTTTAGACTATGCGAAACATTTCGACAAAAATGCCTCGTCGGAACTGAAATCACTAACCGAATGGGATACTATTCAGAATTACTTATTCGTCATAGCAAGCGACCTTCGTCAAAAACTCGACGATGAAAACTTGAATTCGAACGTAAAGCAACTCGATGAAAAATGGAAAAAGTTTACAGGAAATTCTCTGAAACCAAAAACAAATTATTCTGTTGTGAAAACAGAAGCTGAACCAATCTCTGAAAACACCATGGTTTCTGCAAATGATGAAAACGAAGCAAAAGAAATTTCAACAATTTCCGGTGTCATGCTGAACGGAATGCCAAAAGGAACCGAGAATATCGTTTCATCTGATTTCCAGAGTGAAAAAGAATTACTGGTCATGATCAACAAGGAACGCAAGCGACAAAAAATGGACACACTTGTTTGGAATCCTGATTTATCCCGCGCCTGCCGGTACCACGCAATGGACATGGGAACGCAGGATTATTTTGATCACGACAGCTACGACCTGAAAAACGGAAAACTCATTGAGGCAGGAGATACTTTCGACCGGATTCGCGCATTCTATTCTTCCAGTTTTGTTAATTCCGAAAACATTGCGGCCGGAAACTCAAGTGCTGAAGGGACATACAATCAATGGTACAATAGTCCGGGACATTATGCCAACATGTTCAATAAATCGAGCAAAAAAGTGGGAATTGGAGTTGTGGAAGTATCGGGAAGCGAATGGGGGTTTTATTGGGTTTTCTGCACAGCTGAATGAATTGAGAAAGGGAGGCTTCTCCCTTGAGGGGAGTTATGTCAATTTACACCCAATACCTCGTCAGTGGATTTTTGCGAAGTGTTAACGGAGCCAATTCGCGAATTCGCGGTAAGCTGGCATCCCGCGAATGCACGAATTTTGTGCTCGCTAACGCTGCGCATATTAAGAGATTATATTGAAGTTAATTATAATTGATTTTGTGGCTGGGTGTCCTAGGAGGAAGCTGCCCGATCCTCATTCATTTTGCAATTAGAGTTTATTCCCCGAGTCTCAATCGTACTCCTGCCGAGCTGCTAAAGACAAAGGCACGCACATTTGTTGGCGGGCGACTATCGTAATAAACCGTGGTTTCAAATCGGAAATCGACATGTTTGGAAACAGCCATACCAAGCGAGTATTGCCCGGAAAAACGCACATCACCGAAATCAGCAATATTTGGCTGCACATAATTTACAGATGTAAAGTAAAACCCTGATTTGAGATTGATCATCCAACTCAAATAAGAACTCCAGCGAAATGCTTCGTTTACAATGGCTTCGTCCTGTAATTCTTCGTATTCATAGAAAACCGATGATCCGACGAAAAACCGGATGTTATTTGCGTCAAAAAATTTCCAGCGTAAGCCGGTTCCTCCAAGCGCTCTGAGTTTTTGATTCAACAATTCGTTGTATTGGACCTGGGCATAGGTTTCCCATTTCCAGGGTCCGTTCTTTAACCTGCGGGCATAACGCAAATGACTCATTCCAGAATTCGCATACGTTTTAGATTGTGATCCGGTATAGCTCAGATCAGAAAGCAGGAACCAATAATTCTTACGGGTTTTGTATTGCACACGCGGACGAAATCCGGCGGAATAAAACAATTCATCATTCTGAGCAGCACTTATTGAAGCATCCAGGCTTCCACTCCAGCCTGCCGTATCGTCGTAAATGCGCTTGTTTTCAATATTCACGATTTGCGCGATTGAATGGCCCGAGGTTAAAAGAAAAGCAAGTAAAAACAGATGACGCATGTGGGAAACAAGAATTTCTAGAGTGCAAATTTAGCAATCTGCAATTAAGTTGATTATCAGATGGGCTTTTAACTTACTTCGGTGCCAATCGATACATAAACAAACCAATCAGTCCGAAAACCACATTCGGGATCCAAACTGCTGCAATTGGAGGGAAACCAACCTTGATTGCTGCCACGGTGGTTATTTTCATCGCGAAAATGTAGACAAAGACAAAGATGAATCCGATAGCCAGGTTGATGCCTATTCCTCCGCGTTTCTTTCTGCTCGAAACAGAAACCGCAATTAAAGTAAGCACATAGGTTGCAAACGGATAACTGGTTCGCTGGTGTAATTCGATCTCGTAATTCGGAACATTCGGATTTCCTTTTTTCTTTTCGGCTTTAATGA
>CBFGMW010000400.1:0-3498 GCA_965649925.1 uncultured Fluviicola sp. | reverse complement strand
TCTCTCTCAAAACAGAACCTCCTGAACTAAACTTGAGAATAACGCCCTCTCCGTAATTATCATCGCCACCATAATATCCGCCTGTATTCGCTTTGAGAGCAGCGCAAACAATAGTGTTATCCGGATTTAATATTACATCTTCCAGAATCGAGCTACTTGCCCCTGTGTACAGAATTGTAGGATCTTCAACTAATGTGTTTTGATTAAATTTCAACAAATAGCCTGGTCCTCCTCCATTGTCTGCTCCTGGTGATACTATGATATAGCCTCCTGAAATCACACAGTTCCCACTTTCACAATCCAATGCTTTGCTCCATGAATGAACTGTTCCGTCTGTATCCGGAAGTGTTGCTGGATATGTTGCAGGATAGGTTTCTTTTGCTAATAACATTCCATTATTGTCTATATTAAAAACAACTGGGCTATAATAGCCTAATGTTCCGGACCATGCTCCTAGGCCAAGTAAAGTATAGCCTCCTGAAGGATTTATATCCAAATCTACACCGTATATGCCTTGAAAATGGTAGTCATCCGAATTTTCGTCTAACGTTCCTGTTAGATCTTCATATCCATATAGATAAGACCATTGAATAACTCCGTTTGCATCCATTTTAATAGCACAAAGTTTGTCATTTTGAGAGTAGTAATTATCTGGTATACCAGGACTTCCAGGAGGTTTTACTTTCGTTAGTATATTTGGCGTACTGGACGTAAGTGGATTGTATACGTACGGTTGCAGATCTGATTTGTATGCTGCTCTGCAATCTCCAACTGCCAAGAAACCTCCGTCGGCAGTTTGAATAATTGAATTTAACGCTCCTCCTGTATGAACGGTTTTTATCCAAACCTGCTCTCCAGATAAATTGTAAAAAGCGATAGTTGAGACATAACCAGAAATGGTATTGTTCCCAAGTACTCGTCTATTACAAGCAGAAGTTGTATCAGTAATTGGCGTGCCCGTGGGGGCTGCAGGAAGGAACCCTTTCGGTGTAAGCGTTGATTCATCAAAGGCAAGATTTAAATAAGTTGTGAAACCACAAGCAATGTATCCTGGAGTTGATCCCGTAACCGGTTTTACATCGTACCACCAATCTTCCCCACTCTTAATCTGCGTTTGTGGTGTATTGAAACCAACGAAACCTGTGCGTGAAATTGTTGTTGTATTTGAAGCGGGTGTAGTTGGTTGCCATTCAATATTCCGTCGGGCCAATCCTGGCTGCGCATAGAGAATAGATAAACCGGATATAAGTACACCCAGTAATAATAGATATTTTCTCATTTTTTTTGAAATTGTTCAACACATTCAAAACCATGTATTAGTGGTTCATGGAACGGATGTATTGAAAGTGAATATGATATTTGTTTGTTTGGTCGCAGATCACAACATCCCGTTGCAAACACGACAATGTGATAGAATAATTTCTGTACTGTGGTATAATTGTATTAAGTGAATAAAAAAGGAGTGGGGTTCTTTTTAACAGTGATTGTTTCTTTTTTGAGATGTTGATTTATTTAGTGAATGAGTGAATGAATAAGTGAATAAAAAATGGTAAACAAGTTTAAGGATTTTATTTCAAGGATTATGTTAAAATAAGGTGTTGCCTGTGTGATTATTTTGTGATTCGTTTGTCTTGTTTCGTTCGGTTAAAATAAATGATTGATAGTTAGTGATATAGTTCCCCATCTTAATGCAAACTTACTATACGATGTACGTAAATTATTTACGTTCTCATTGATTGATTGAAATATCAGGTCAATAATTCATTTCGGTCGCGTAACAAACAAACCGAATACAGGCAGGTAACGTGTTTCCTTGTTAGCAATCTGCCAAAATTTGGCACTAAAATTGTCCCCTGCAAGAAAACATTCACCCTTAGTGCCATGAAACAAATACTTTTACTTTCGATTCTTTTTGTTGGTGGACTGCTTCCGCTCTCTGCACAAACAACTATTGCCGTTCTTCCTTATGCTATTTCTTATGAAGGCCGGGTTCCTCAAAAATATACTCCTGAAATGATTGCGGAGATGCAGGAGCAGGACGGGCAGAATTATCAGAGCTCCATGATCAACAGCCTGACCCGAATCAGCTTAAAACGCTCAAACCTGGCAGCAGATGTTACGGTTCTGAGTTTAGGACAGATGGAGGGATTGCTCCTGTTGAAAAAAATGACTTACCAACAGCTCGCAACCATGACTAATGAGCAAATTGCCGATAGTTTAGGTGTAACACACGTTATTCGCGGAACTGCAACCAGAACCTTTATTATGAGTGATGAAATGTCGCTTGGAATGACTGCGATTGGTGTAATAACCAATCAGCATGTGATCAATATCACTTCTCAAATCAATCTGATTAATACTTTGGAAGAAAGCGCGGGTACTACCTTGTTTAGCAGAGGTTTTGTTCGAACAACTTCTGCTGTGAGAAGCGATGATCAGAGTTTGAGAGATACTTTCAGAAAATCGTCCAGAAAGATGTTCAAACGATTGGAAGTTTAATATGCAGTATGATTCATGAATCAAATCCCGGTTTCTAAAAGATATCGGGATTTTCTTTTGCAATTATATACTATAATATTTGCCCGGACCCCGGGAATTACATAACTTCTTTTCAAAATTCAATAGATATGAGAGCGAAAAAAATATGGGCTAACTTTAGCGTGAAAGATATCAGCGCTACGAATCAATTCTATACGCAATTGGGTTTTACTCCCAATGAGCCGAACGATCATCCGAAGTTGGCCAGTTTTCTGTTCGGTGATGATAATTTTGTGATTCATTTCTTCGAGCAAGGTTCACAGATAGATGAATATTTACCTTCTGAATCGGGGATACAGTCAGGCGAAGTGATATTCACCCTTTCTGCAGAAACGGTTACGGAAGTCAAAGAATGGATTCATAAAGTGAAAGGTGCCGGAGGTAATATTTCTCACGTGGTGGGCAGAGACGAAACCAGCCACTTTGGCTTTGCGTTTACCGATCCTGACGGCCATAAATTTAATGTGCTGTTGATGGAGTAGTAAAATGTTTCAGGAATCAGGAAGAAAAGATAAGATATCACTCCCCGTCAGAATTGCTCGTGGTGCATATTGCCCGGCTTATTCAACCTGGAAATCTGTTTATATTAATCCGCAAAAAATCAATTTATTGATATTCAACACTGTTTTTTCTCATAAAGTTGTGATTGATAATCTCGGGAATTTCATAAGAACTCATTTCATATATTAGTTCACAACTGTACTTTATGAAGATTGAATACAAACTCATGTGGGCTGGAATTCTGATTGCAACTATTGCATCACTGTGTTGTATAACGCCGGTTCTGGCACTGGTTTCAGGAAAAAGTGGTTTTGCTTCTGTCTTTTCATGGGTAGAACCCGTAAGACCCTATTTAATTTGTTTAACCGTTTTGGTACTTTCGCTGGCCTGGTATCAGAAGGTGAAACCAAAAAAACGGATGTTCAGAAAAATGGAAATGAACAAGCGGCCTACATTCAC
>CBFGMW010000399.1:0-3500 GCA_965649925.1 uncultured Fluviicola sp. | reverse complement strand
CTTGGTCATCCAGATCAACGGATGGTTTTCGATTAAATATTGGTCTAGTTTATTGAGCAATTTCATTGGAATCTGTTTTGATGAATAAGCGGCGAGTGGATGCTGAAATATCCCGTACATAGCGAATTTCGACGTTATTGTCGATTAAGCACTGCAGCGCTCTATTCATAATTTGCTGTTCTTTGAATTCGGCTATAAAAACACCGCCGTTATAGGTTAAACTGGATAAGCCAACCGTTGAGAGCATTCGCTGCAACAGTTCTTTTTCGCAATTAACGTCCAACTCAAGAATGGAGTGCTGTTCCGCTAAATGGTTATCGTTTTGGTTTACATAAACGGCTTTTCCTTCTTTCAGGAAGATCAGTCGATCGGCCACTTTTTCCACTTCAAAGAGCTGCTGTGAACTCAGGATGATTCCAACCGGGTTGGAAATACTGCTCGCCAGATTTTTCAGGTCTTCCAGTATCAGCTGCTGTGCAAGCACATCCAGGTTTGCCAATGGCTCATCCAGCAATAGCAATTTTGGCGAACGCAAAAACGTTCGTGCCAGCTCAAAACGCATTTTATAACCGGAAGAAAGCTCGTTCCATTGATGTTTGCGGAATTTCCAAAGTCCGAAACGAATGATATAGAGATTCACCAGCAATTCGTTTTCTTCGCCTTTTATTCCGTAATGACAAGCCGTAAATTTCAGGTTACTCATTAATGAACCGTACCATTTCGGGGTACGCTGCGGAATATATGTCAACTTTGTTCTGAGGTCGTAATCGCCCAGATTATTTAATTCTCCGAAATAGGTGATTTCGCCGGCAGTGTATTTGAGATCTTGCGCCAAAATTCTTAACAGCGAAGTTTTACCGTTTCCATTTTCTCCTACCAATCCCCATACTTCTCCTGTAGAAACTTCCAGGTTAATCGGTTTCATGGTGAAATTGCTTCGGCGATAACGTTTTTGAAGATTTGTCACTTCAAACAACTGCATTTTGCTGCTTGCCTGTATGTTCAGTTCGCGTAAACGATTCAAACAATCGGTTAGTTGCTGCGACAACCCAAACTTATCTGTTTCATTTTCTTCCTGCCATTCTGCAATGGCAACCGCTTCTTTGTAAAAATCAAGATTCTTAGAATCCAGAACACAATCTATAAACAAACGGTACCCCAGATCAACATCACCGTGCTGAATATGACTGAGACATTTGTCTACCTTTAGTTGAAACTCACTCATTCATTTATGAATTAATACTTTCTAAACGTTCAAATACGAAAGCTCATTCATCAATGTTGAACTCCGGTAAAGGTAAACGTCCAAAAAAAAGAATATTAAAAAACCTAGCTCTTCCTTCTCAGGATCAATCGAAGGACCATTATGATCGCGATAACAACCGTTACAACGAAGAAATAGTCAGGAAATTCACCAAAAATCCGGTGCTCCTGCAATTTGCCTTTTACTTCGATTCGCTGAATATTGAAAATTTTCAAAAGTGTTGAACAAATAACCAGGACACCGATCAGTAAATACGAGCCTATGAGATATACATGATTTCGGATTTGCTTGTTGGTAGTTCCTTTTTCATCAAGTAAGATCTTGTGGCGTAAACCTTCCGTTTTGAAGGTAGAAACAATCTCCTTGACGTCTCGCGGAAATCCGTCCAGGAAATACAAATAATCTTCTGCCGCACCAATAATTTTCGATTTGATGCTTGTCCAGGAAAAACTCTCGAGAATCTTTTCTTTCGCATAAGGACGGATCATATCAATCAGCGACAGTTTAGCATTGAGTGATTCAGCAACTTTCTGAATAGTTACAAGCGTTTTAAGCAGCATGTACAAGTTACTTGGGATCTTGATCTCGTACCTCATCAATAATTTGAACGTATCGGTAAATAAATTCGAGAATTCAACCTTGTCGTAAGGCAGATAGGAATATTTATGTATCAATTCATCTATGTCGAATTCCAGATCTTCTCGTTCTTTCAAATAATGCACCTGGGTTAAAAGCAGCAAACTCTTCACAATCTTGTGCGGGTTCTTATCAGCGAAACCAATTAAGAAGTTGATCAATCCGGTAATTTGCTTTGGTTTCAGCGAAGCACACATTCCGTGATCGATCATTACAATCTGGTTGTTCCCGCGAATAAACAAGTTTCCCGGATGCGGATCTGCATGGAAAAACCCATGTTTCAGGATCATTGTGAGAATGATATTTACTCCGTTTTCAGCAATTTGCTGCGGATTATAACCTTCTTCTTTCAAAACTGCTGCAGACTGTGGCACTGTTCCTTCAATGTATTCCATAACCAGTAATCGCGGTGTACAATGCCGTTCGTAAACTTTTGGAATATAACAACGCTCATCGCCCGCAAACATGTGCCGGAAACGAAGCATATTGGAAACCTCATTGTTGAAATCAAGTTCTTTCAGGATCGATTCACCGAAATCTTCGACAAACGCCACGATGTTAAATGAATTCAGTTCAGGGAAACCACGCTGAATTTTCATGGCGAGAAGACGAATCAGGATGATATCCAGTTTAATCTTGGTTTGAACCCCGGGCCGCTGAACTTTCAGCACTACTCTTTCACCATTTTTCTTTAGACGGGCAAGATAGACTTGTGCTATGGAAGCAGACGCAATATGTTCAGTACTGAATTCAGAAAAAACATTTGATATAGCATCACCCAATTCCTGTTCAATGATGGCAATTGCGTGATCATCATCGAACGGGCGGGCCGCCGACTGCAGTTTTTTCAATTCGATGCGAAGATTTTCAGATGCCAGGTCGGGTCTGTCGGCAAGTATTTGACCGAATTTAATGTATGTTGGCCCCAAATCTTCAATAATGTATCGCAAACGCTCGGCACGTGTCATTCTTCTTCTTCCTTTCCGATCGAAGAGTTTTCGGAGGAAACCTGTGGTCAGCCAATTTTGAATTCCGTGTTTTAACAGGATTCCAATAATTGTTAGCAGTCGAAAGAAGTTTCTAATAAATTGTCGAAATCTGAAAATCCACATGTTTGTTTGATTTTAGTTCAAAAATAGCACAAAGGATCATACAGTTGCTTTAAAATAGTGGAAATGGGCAGATGATTACGGATCGGTAGATATCGTTAACAATTTTTATATCTTTAGCCACCCGAAACTATAAAATTATAGAATAATGGCTAAAAATATATGGCGAGTAAAGCCAATGAGTGCCTTTGAGGCAGACATGAAAAAAAGCGAATTAAAACGCGTTTTAACGAAATGGGGATTAACCTCATTGGGAATTGGAGCAATAATCGGAGGAGGGATTTTTACTCTAACCGGTATTGCTGCTCATAATCATGCCGGCCCAGGTTTGGCAATTGCATTTGCTATTGCTGGTATC
Source organism: uncultured Fluviicola sp. (assembly GCA_965649925.1). Lineage (GTDB taxonomy): Bacteria > Bacteroidota > Bacteroidia > Flavobacteriales_D > Crocinitomicaceae > Fluviicola. The sequence goes on along the minus strand of CBFGMW010000399.1, from coordinate 133 downwards.
GGATGTCTTTTCGCTTCATTGTGTTATGCTGAATTTGCTTCTGTCTTACCCGTAGAAGGTAGTGCATACGCTTATTCTTACGGAACAATGGGTGAAGTTTTTGCCTGGATTATTGGCTGGAATCTGATCCTGG
>CBFGMW010000398.1:0-3506 GCA_965649925.1 uncultured Fluviicola sp. | reverse complement strand
GATAATAAAGGCAAAGATGAGCGGGAAGAGAATAGAGTTTGCACAGTAAATCACCGCGATAATTACAATGATCACCAGCAGTGTGAAAATCCGTTTTGAATGATTGGGTTGCGTAGTTACCATAAGCGCTTTTTTCTAAAGATAGGCAGAACAACCGGCTGGTACACCCAAAAACCGTTAAAACTTAACGGGAAAAAAGAATACAGAACTACTGCGTTCTTTTTTCCGTATTCCGAATCAGGTATCCACCCAGGAACCAGGCTCCGAAAGCCGTTGAAACATGCCAAAGCCAGTGAGTTCCCCATGGCATAAACGCAATGTAAACTTTCTCATCGGCAAAACGAAAACCCAGTGCCAGCGCAAAGAAAACAGTTGCGCTAAACAATAATCGCGCATGATTCAGGTGTGTTTTCCGGAGAAACCAGAAACACGGAATAAGCAGCATTGCACCACGAACGACATATCCGGCAGAAATGCGGTCCTGACCGGCTAAAAAAAGCCTGGAAAGATATGTTAGACTGATGAATGCCAGAATAACGGGAGCGATCATCCATTTTTTCGGCAATACTTTCAGCCACATCCAGACGCTGATTCCTAAAACCAGCATTACAATTGGCAAAACATCCATTGCCAGCAGCCAGCCGGAAGAGCGAAATGCATGAAAGAATGTACTTCCTAATCCACCCAGAATCAGCATGGGAATGCAGAAATACACTAGAAACGCATTGTCGACATACTTACCGCGCAGTTTCCAAAGAAAATAAAATGCCGGAATAAGAAAGGTTAGTGACGAATATGCATTCCATGGTTCAACGATGAATTGCGACAAATCAGTTGTTTCGCGATAGACCGGTCCGTCATCGAAAGGAATAACAGGCATCTCTGCCGCATTGCGGGCCAGATGGAAAAGGAGAGAGAAGAAGTTCATGATTTTAAAATTTCAAAGATCCTCTGAACCCGCGGGCTGCGTAATATGATTCGGCACCGTTGTGATATAGCCAGATCTCGTTGTAGCGACGATCACAGAAAACTGCTCCACCCAATTCGCGTACTTCTTTCGGAGTTTTTACCCAGCTCGAAGTTTTCAAGTCGAATTTCCCGATTTTCTGCAAATCGCGGTATTCTATTTCGGTTAAGATCTCAATTCCCATATCAGCAGCCATTCCTAAAGCGCTGTCCTTTGGTTTGTGTTCTTTTCTTGATTCCAGGGCTTCGTGATCATAACAAACACTTCGGCGGCCTTTCGGGCTTTCAGGTGAACAGTCGAAGAACACGTATTCATCAGATTTTGAATCATAGGCAATTAAATCGGGTTCACCATCTGTTGCTTCCATTTCGTTCAGCGACCACAATTTCTCCGGATTTGCTTCCAGCTTCGCTTGTACTTTCCCCCAATTCAGGCCGTTATGGCGCGTTCTGTTCTTTTCGAAACGCGTTTTCAGTACTTTTAATAACTCTTCTTTTTCTTCCGGAGATAATGATTTTTTGCTGTTCATGTTCTATCTTTAAACGACAATTTAAACTTAACAATAAAGGAACTCATTTCCGCGTTTCAAACGCAAGAACTTTAAGGGAATTTTTCCCGGCACCAACAAATAACATCCTGAATGAAACTTCTGCTTACCAAACATCTGTTTATTGCTTTGTCGCTTACATTCGCTGCAACAGCAACCACATTTGGACAGAATTATACTTCTGCCTGGTTTCCTTATCAAAAACAAAACAAGAAGTGGTGTTTTGTTTCAAAGAACGACGGAGCAGTTTTGAATAACACGGAGTACGATTCAGTGGCTCCGTTTTACGATATAGAAGTTGCGAAAGTACTGCAAAAAGGAAAATGGGGCGTTGTTGATACCATGGGAAATATCATTTTACCGATGGAGTATAAAACGATAGAATATTCCGGAAAGTACGTGCCAGCGGTGTTTGTTGTTGAGAAAGAAGGAATGCCGCTAAAGGGAATGTGTAACTTAAAAGGTGAATTCATCAATCCCTTCAAATATTACGATGTAACCTTTAATGGCGGATATGCCCCATACGAAGGGTACCATTTTCTCCCGTTCACCCCGGTTGACTTCTACATGGGTTACTATCAGTGTTTCACAGATGAAAGCAAAACAAGTTACGAAGTGGTAAATGAAAAAGGGCATGTTGTTCTGGACGAAAACGCCATAAAGAATGCCTACACTGCAGATCAGAATTTACATTATTATATCAATCACAACGGAATTGTTGCAACATTCGATTACAATGATACAATTGGAATAGTACCGCGAAACCGATTCACACCGGACTGGCAAACACTTGGGAAATCTGCCGACGGAAAATTGTATTCGGCAATAAATATGCGTAAAGGCATTCTTATTATTGACCACCTGGGTAATAAAGTAAATGAAAACGAATTATTTACCAATGTCAGCGACCGATTCTATCTCACAGGACAAAAACAGGATTCAACTATGTATTTTATTGTTCAGAAAGGAAATAAGGAAGCTTTGATCGACGAAACGGGAAAACACATTATAGAATTCGAATATCCTTCCCTGGAACATTTTGAAAACGGGATTACAGCACACAACGACGGAATCAACTACCGTTTTGACCAAAATTTTGCAAGAAGTTACAGTCCTTCCCGGTTCTACAGTGACGAGTTCTCAGTATCATTTAAGGGCTTCTCTGACACCATTACAAAAGATCGAAAAAAAGGCATAAACAGTTCGAGCGGGAAAAGGCTCATTGCTCCGAAATGGGATTATATTGATGCAACGCACTTTGGCAGTGATTTCAACTTCATCTGCTACAGCCGGCCAGAACAAAAAACGAATAGATTTCATTTCTCGAAGCAAATGAAAATCTACGATCAGAATGGGAAGTTACTTGTGAAAAAGCGCAATGTGCGCGTAAAAATTCTTGGAAACAACCTGGTATTCCTTGAATACAAATCTAAAATTGAAATAATCAGGGCAAATGGCAGCGTGGTCGTTCTATCCAGGAAATCTGTTCATAAAATAAAAGACGTCAATAGTATAGAAGATTACGATTATGTGATTATCGATACTAAAAGCACCTATCCCGATTTCAAACCTTCGTGGTTTTACAATTTTCATTCAAGCGATGGCTGGATGGTTTTGGATTCGGCAGGAAACATTGTTTTCAGATCACACTTAACGGATTACAATTATGCAAATGCATTTGTAAACGCAGACCTAAAGGTGGTAGGAATGAGTTGCACACAGGATATGGAAAACTTACATTCAAGTGCCACTGAAACCATTTACGGGCCCATAACAGTTCCAATGAAAAATCATTGGTTTGTTGCAGAAGAGAATAAGATCTATGGTCAGACGAAAGATTCCCTGATTATTGTTTCGCTTTCAAACCAGGTCCTGAAAAAACTGAAATTAAAGGGATCCAAATACCAGGAAAATTATAGCATAATTACCTATTATCAGGATCTAAAAAGTATTGGGGTAGATTCCATCTATTCAATAGGCGACACTCTATTC
>CBFGMW010000397.1:0-3520 GCA_965649925.1 uncultured Fluviicola sp. | reverse complement strand
AAATAGTTATTCTTTTCGGTGACAATCCCAATCCTTCTTCCGAACACAGATAGTGAACACTTTGAACTACATTCTTGTAATTCAGAAGCGGTTCGCCCATTCCCATGTAAACAATATTCGTAAGCGGGGTTGCGTAATGATTTTCTGCCAGATTTTTCAGGAAAACAACCTGATCAACAATTTCTCCGTGACTTAAGTTTCGAAGCATTTTCAATCTTCCGGTGGCGCAAAACGCACAAGACAAACTGCATCCCACCTGAGATGAAATACAGGCGGTCATCCGGTTGGTTGTTGGAATTAGAACTCCTTCAACAACCTGGGTTTGTCCGCCAATACTAAAAGCGCATTTAATGGTTTTATCAGAACTCACCTGTTTATCGGCAAGTGATATGGCATCAATATAATAATGTTCTTTAAGCTGATCGATGAGTTTCTTCCCGCAATTAGCCATTTCGTCGAAACTGGTAACGCTTTTCTTCCACAACCATTCGTAAACCTGCTTTGCACGAAATGCCGGTTCACCGATAGAGCGAACAAAAACCGTGATGTCTTCTAACGTCAGGGATCTGATATTGATCTGTCCTTTTTCCATTACAGATCTTTATAGTTATTGTAAAGGGAAGTCAGGAAGTAGTGACAGTTTTGAACTTCTTTTGAAAGATCACCTGGTTTATATGTGTCATCAACATTGGTTTTTTGTTCCATGTGATAAGCAAAGTTACCTTTTGGAGTTACCCAGCCGTAACCATTAATAATGGCATGGAATGCAAACTGCGGAACTTTAGGATTCATGAGATCTTTACTCCACGGATAACGTGAGCAATCACCATTCATCTGGTACAACAGCGTTGCGGCTATGTCTGACTGAGAACCAACAGTTGCCAATCTTTTTCCTCTAAACGATTTCTTAATTGGTTCGCCGAAGAATAATAGCGGAACATGGTAGAATAAGCTTCGCCCCGGATCAGCAATAGTTGGTGTGGCATGTCCGTGATCCGATACAAATACAAACAATGTGTTCTTATACCAGGGGTACTTTTTGCAGTCCTTCATAAATTTCCCCAATGCTTCGTCTGAATAAACCAACGAATTCATGTAATCAGCTTCCTGACCGGTAAATACTTTTCCGTTACCTTTCGGCTGATCGTATGGTGCATGGGTACTTCCGGTAAACGCACATTGAAGGAAAGGTTCACCATGTTTATTAATTTCCTTGATAAGAAAGCCGTAAAGATCTTCGTCGTAGAAATTTAATTTACCTCTTGGTAAGTCACTCGGGAAGTTGCTTTCATCTTTTACGACGTCAAAGCCATGATCCATAAAATAACCGCCGATGTTTCCGTACTTTAAATCGCCGCTGAAAATATAAGAACTGTGATAGCCCCAGGTTTCCATATCTTCATTGATACAATGTATTTTACGGTATTTATCCGGGTGCATGGAAATAGAAACTTCCGGAACTGCAGGATTTCCGGAAAAAATACTTGAGTTTCCTATTTCACTTGTTGTAGCGGTTGAATAAACATCCGTAAACAACACGCCAGATTTCGTTAATTTATCAAAGTTACGTGTGGCTCCTTTGGTTTCGCTCAAACTTCCGATTGCTTCCGCCGACCAGCCTTCAAGAACAATCACAATCACATTCGGGCGTCGGTTCTCCAGGAATATCTGGTTGTGTTCCTTCGGATAAGCATACCATGATTTTACTTTTTGATCCGCCAGTTTCCGGTCTACTTTAGGCATAAAACTGTCAATGTTACTTGTCAGGTACATCAAATATTCTTTTCCGAAGTAGTAATTTGAATTAATTGAAATATCATTCGCAATAGCCTTGTTTGAAACAAAAGCAGACGCAACGTTGAGGGGAATTTGCTGAAGCCCGCCGCGCAGTCCGAGAAACTGCAGAAAAACCCCTATACAAAGTGTTGGAATAAGCGCCAGCAATTCAAGGTTGTTTTTACGAACATGTAACGTTCGTTTTTTTAAGATCAGTCGGTAAAGCCATAATCCGAATGCAACTTCCAAAAGAGCATAAAGAAAAAACCAGAAGATCATACTGTAGTTTGCCGTTCGTACAACTTCATCCGGGTTGGAAAGATGCATGAAAACGCGCGCGTTTAGCTTGTGGTTCCATTCACCGTATGCAACAATTTCGCCGGCGTGTACCGCTATTACGGCGCCGAAGAGAATGAAGAAACTCCATTTGTATAATCGATTAAATCCTTTCCAGGAAAAATAATGATTAAGCGTTCTGAAAATAAACGGAATAGCACTTAAAGCACATGCAGTAGCTAAATCTACTCTTATGGAATAAACAAAAGAGAGGAACCATTCTCCGAAGCTTACATCGCTTAATTTTTCAAAATGGTGCAATGAAAAAGCAAGCCGATGAAAATCGAAACAGATGATCCAAAAAAGAATGAGTAACAATAAATCGCGAAATGGTCGAAGCATTCGAGTTTTTTTCAGTTACGCAAAATTAACGCTTATTAATGGGTTTGAAGGCATTTTTCAACACTAAACTTATGTTAAACCTGTGTTCAGAATGATTTAAAATAAAAATTACGTCGAAATACACTTTCATGAGACTATTCCTGCTGTCTGACACCTTGTCTGAAATTTTGTATTGGCAAGATAGTTGACAAAGCGAAGTCAAAAAACATCAAAAATGTCAGATAATAAAGAACAAAAGGATGCCTTGAACGAGGATCATGTGACAAACGAACAGACAGGCGCGGAAGATGTGGCAGGAAACACTGATGAAAACACTGACAATTCGACAGAAAGCAAACCTGCAACACCTGAAGAGCAAATGGCTGCTCTAAACGACAAATACTTGCGTCTCTATTCCGAATTTGACAATTACAGAAAACGCACGAATAAAGAAAAGATAGATCTGATTGCAACTGCCAGCGCAGGTGTATTGAAAGACATGTTATCTGTTCTGGATGATTTTGAACGTGCCATCGTCAACAATGAAAAAGTAGATGATATCAACGCGGTTAGAGAAGGTTTTCAATTGATCTATAACAAATTGAAATCAGGACTTGAGGCGAAAGGATTAAAACAAATGCAGGCGAAAGGCGAGGTCTTTGATTCCGAATTACACGAAGCAATTGCAAATGTTCCTGCACCGAACGAAAAATTGAAAGGTAAAGTAGTTGACGATGTAGAACGTGGTTACTATTTGAATGACAAAGTAATTCGTTTCGCGAAAGTAGTTGTAGGACAGTAAGGAAAATTTCGGGTTGTTGATTTCGAATTTCGGATTGGTTCAAAGCCAAAAAATCCGTAGTCCGCAAATCTGTAATCCGTAATCAAAGATAAAGATGGATAAAAGAGATTTTTACGAAGTATTGGGCATTGCGAAAAACGCAACGGAAGCCGAAATTAAAAAGGCTTACCGGAAAATGGCGTTGAAGTATCACCCAGATAAGAATCCAGGAGATAAAGAGGCAGAAGACAAATTCAAAGAAGCTGCAGAAGCGTATGAAGTTCTTTCAGATGCCAATAAAAAAGC
>CBFGMW010000396.1:0-3522 GCA_965649925.1 uncultured Fluviicola sp. | reverse complement strand
GTGCTTTGATCTTGCCACTATAAAACAGGTTCAGGAAGTTTTCTCCGTCCGGATAATCAGCAATCCACTGCGTAAGCCACATGTCAGCTGTTCCGTTCATAACCATCTCATCACGTTTTTTAGAATCTACTACCTGTAGTTTGATGACGATGCCCAGGTTTTCAGTTAATTGTTTTGCGATACTTCTGGTAAGTACTTCCCGGTCACTTCCTTTTTTTCCTGCCACCAGTAAAGTAAGAGCGGGAAAATTCTTACCGTCTTCAAATCCGGCCTGGGCCAGTAATGATTTTGCTTTTGCCACATCGAATTTGAATCCTTTTACATCAGTGGCATCAAAAAATGAGCAGTTAGGAATTAAACCGTGCTCATCCGGATAACCTTCACCCATCAATTGTGTTTCAACAAGGTAATTACGATCAATAGCCATGTTTAATGCCTGGCGAACGCGTTTGTCCTGTAATGCTTTATTCTTATGATTGAAACCGATAAAGGTAATGGAAGCTGATTGCTGAACGTCTACCTTGTGGTGAACAGTTTTACCTAATTGCGCATCATGTAATGAACCTAAGATGTTATCAACCTGATCTGCCGGAATTTCCAATACCAGATCAATCTCTGAATTTCTGAAAGCTTTTAACTCACTGGATTTATTTGTTGAATAAGTAACCAAAATACTTCCGAGGAACGGAAGCTGATTGCCAAACTCGTCTTTTCTCCAGTAATTATTGTTTCGTACCAATTTGATTTTATCCGTGGTTTTTTCTTCCAGGCAAAAAGGTCCGGTTCCAACAGGATGATTAACAATATCAGTTCCGTAAGTATCATACGCCTCTTTCGGGAAAACCCCAAAACCGGTATAACAAAGCAGTTTATCAAAACCAGCGAATGGCTCTACAAGCTTAATTTTCAATGTGTTTTTGTCAACCACCTGGATTCCGCTTACTCCGCCGTCTACATATTTCTTAGAAGTCTTTTGATAATAAGTAGTTCCACCTTCGATGCGCTCTAATAACAAACTGCTGACTTCATTTAATTTCAGACCGCTGCATGCCATATCCAACGTGAATTTCAAATCTTCAGCTGTCAATTCTCTTCCTTCACCATCAAAACAATCATCATCATGGAAAAACACTCCTTTTCTCACTTTCAGAGTGTATTCCTTTCCATCAGCAGAAACCTTGAATGATTCAGCCAAACTGGGTTCTATTTCGTCATTGCTCGGATTTAATCGTAAGATTGGATCGAAGATTTGAGAAGTTACGCGGCTTGCGTAGATATCTATTGCCTGAAGCGGAAATAAACCAGTAATTTTTTCAGCTGACATAAAACGGAATTCTCCTCCGTATACAGCTCCGCCAATGGCTTTTTTGCTGGCAAGGTCCTCCGATGAATCGGAACATGAAAGAAGCGACAGGGTAATAGCTCCAAAAATGATTAGTTGTTTAAACATGGTTTATTTTTTCATGAGTAGCGAGCAAATATAACAATAGTCTCACATTTATTTAACAGGAATAAAAGAAAAAGCTCCATGGGTGTGGAGCTTTAACATTTGGTTTAAAATAAAAGTAGTTTATGTTGGAATAACATGGTATCAAAAATAACTATTTTTTTGACTTTGAGCATGTTTTGGTGAAAAATATAACATTTAGTAGCCCATTTTTTCCCGAACCCTTGCTAAAACTGGTCTTGCAACGGCTCTTGCTTTTTCTGCTCCCAGCCGTAAAATAGACTCCAGTTCATCGAGATTTGTCATATAATGATTATAGATTTCCCTGTTTGATGCGAATTTGGTTAAGATTAAATTAAGCAAAGCTGTTTTCGCGTGACCGTAACCGAAACCACCATTGGTGTAATTTGTGCGCATGGCTGCAATATCTGCCGATTCTGCCAACAACTCGTATAATTTAAATACGTTACATGTATCGGGATCTTTAGGTTCTTCCAGTCCTTTCGAATCAGTTACAATTCCCATTACCTGCTTTTTCAACTCCTTTTCCGGAAGAAAAATATCAATGTAATTGTTGCGCGATTTACTCATCTTTTCACCATCTGTTCCCGGAACCAGCTGTGTGTCTTTATTGATCCGGTCTTGCGGTAAAACAAAAACATCCCCGTGAATATGATTTACTCTTCCACCAACGTCGCGTGTCATTTCCAAATGCTGAAGCTGATCTTTTCCAACCGGAACTTCATCAGCATCATACAATAAAATATCGGCAGCCATTAAGATTGGATAGGTAAATAATCCACCGTTGACATCGGCTAACCGGTCTTTTTTGTCTTTATACGAATGTGCCAGTTCCAGGCGGCTAACCGGAAAGAAGCAAAGCAAATACCACATCAATTCCGCAACTTCAGGAATATCACTTTGGCGGTAAAATGTAGATTTTTTCGGGTCCAGTCCGGAAGCAAGCCACGCTGCTGCAGTTGAATAGGTGTTATGCTTCATCACAGCCGGGTCTTTGATCTGTGTTAATGAATGCAGATTTGCAATAAACAAAAACGAATCGTTTTTTGGGTTATTGGCCAATTCAATTGCTGGAAAAATTGCTCCGAGTAAGTTCCCCAAATGCGGTGTTCCTGTACTCTGAATTCCGGTAAGTATTCTGGACATTTGTTTGTTTTTTCTGCGAATTTAAGGTTTTCTGTCACCTTGGTGTAAGAATGTCTTATTTTTGAGTGAATGAAAAAACTGCTGGGTATTCTTTGTTTCCCTTTCAAACTCTACGTGGGAGCAGTTTTTGTGTTGTTCTTAATTTTATTCTATCCTTTTTTCCTGCTGGTTTTATCGCGTAAATCGTGGAAGAAACACAGCTTTAAGATTTTCATGGTTTGGAGTTACCTCATGCAGGTTTTTACACTGGTGATCGTGATAAAGAAGAACAGGCCGCAATTGCCGGCGGGTCCGTGTATCATTGTGTCGAATCACACTTCCTATTTCGATATTTTTTTAATGTATGCTATTGTTCCTCACCATCCGTTTTTGTTTATGGGGAAAGCGGAAATACTTTCTTATCCGCTGGTGAAACGATTTTTTATCGACCTGAATATTCCTGTTCATCGAAAAAACCAGCGTTTGGCTGCTATGTCGTTCATCCAGGCAAAACAGGCCTTGAAAGAGGGCTGGTCGATTGTCCTGTTTCCCGAAGGCGGTATTCCCGATGACAATGTTCCTGCGATGATCCCGTTTAAGGATGGCGCTTTCAAATTGGCAAAAAGTGCAAAAGTGCCCATAGTTTCAATGACATTTTTGGATAACTACCACGTTTTTTCCGAGCCATTTCATGTTGATTACGCGCATCCGGGAATTTCACGTGTCGTTTTTCATCCTGTGATCTCGGCCGAAGAAGTAAGCCGGCTTACAGAAGCTGAGTTGAGTGTAAAGACCTTCGAATTAATTTCCGCTCCGTTGAAGGAGCGCGGTTTAATGTAGGGGCAAGTCGCGACGGGAATTAAGTACAATACGCACCCAACAAACATTTAGTGTTTCTTTTGCGAAGTGTTAACGGAGCCAATTCGCGA
>CBFGMW010000395.1:0-3523 GCA_965649925.1 uncultured Fluviicola sp. | reverse complement strand
GATGACCGTTTATAATGAGTGTTTTCATATTGTTAAAACTGTAATCGGTAAACAAAATTCGGGAAGAACCCAATTTGGTAAGCTGTATTCATTTCGTTGTTTATGGCATTGTAACGTTCCGCGAAGATGTTTTTTCGGTTCGTAACATTGTTTACGTCAAAGTACCACGATTGTGAAACTGCGTGTTTTGCTGAGTTGAGAGTAAAGCCAATTTTCACATCCATACGCATGAAATCAGGATATTTTTGTGAAAATGCATAGTCGTCACCCATTAGTACCTGTTGTTGCATGTATTGCGAAGCAGCTAAATCAACAGGAGTGTAATACCTTCCTCCTGCATGGGTGAATTTCACATCCATGGTGAATGAGTTTTTCTTCGTTTTACCTACTTTCACTTCCTTCCCGATCAGGACGTTGTATACAAACCTACCGCTGAAACCGGTATTGCGCTCTATGTTGTCACTCGCGGTGTATTTTGCCTCATAAACGCTTCCTGTAACCAAACCATAGTAACCTTTGAAAAAGTAGCGCTCAACGGTTAATTCAATCCCGTAATTCTGTCCTGTTCCGTCGTTAACAAGGTTTGTGTTATTATTCGGGTAGAATGAAGCCCCGGCGTTGATCATCGAATAACTGCTGGCAAATTGTTCTACCGGAACATTGAACAAATATTGGTAATAAGCCTCGGTTTTTATTCTCCAATGATTGTTCGGTGTCCATTCATAACCAATAACCGAATGATGACTTTTGGTGAAGCCCATTCCTTTGTTCAGCATCTGGCCGTTCGAAGTAGAATCTATACTTTTCAGGAAGTACGTGTCCAGAGGCTGCATCTGACTGTGTAAGCCATAACCAAGAGAGAAAGCCCCGGTTTTGTTCAATGCCCATTTCAATCCTAATCGAGGTTCAAGGGCAAATGAATTGTTCAACGTGAGAAGCTGGGTATGAATTCCTGCATTAAGAATCAGGTTATCCGTGAAATTGTATTTCGTGTGCGCATACGCCTGAAGTAAATATGTTTGTTCGTCTGTATTCCAGTATTGAACCCAATTGGGGGTTTCTTCCCGATTCTGATAGAACAAATTGATGTTTAACTGCTCTGCAATAATTCCGATTTTCAAAAACTGTCGTGCGCTTAATTTGGTATTGAACGAACTGTTTAATGTAAAAGTCAGTCTCTGAGTTCTGTTCTCGATTGTGCGGGCGGCTTTTTCATTCGCCCCTATGCTATCCTGCAGGTAATTTGATGCGGCATAACTTCCGCCGAAAACGGATGTGATATAAGATTTTTGTCCCAGTCGGATGGTGTGTTTCAATCCGGCAATTCCCATTTGGCTTGTATAGTAACTGTCTTTTGTTGGATCGGCAAACAGGTCGGAGCTGTCAATTTCATTGTGAAGAAAATCGATTCTGCTTAAAGCGCCGATTCCGAAGAAAGTGAATTTCCCGATTTTGGTGTTCCCGGAATTGATTTTGAATGAAATATCCTGGTAATAAGGTGTTGCCGCTGTTCCGATTTGTAGTCCGACTTGTTGTGCAACACTTGCAAATCCGTAACGATATCCAATAAGGTAGGAAGAACCGTTTTCTTTGTTGATCGGGCCTTCAGTTACAAACTCCAAACCGGTAAGTGCACCGAACTGAAATGTATGTTCACGTTTATCGCTGTTCCCGTTTCTGAAACCTAAGTCGAAAACTCCGGCATTTGCATTCCCGTATTCGGAAGGAAAGGCAGAAGTCATGAAATCTGAGTTGCGTAATAAATTGGTGTTCACCGCAGAAACCGGCCCGCCTGTAGTTCCTATTGTTGCGAAGTGATTCGGATTCCCGATGTTCAATCCTTCTAATCGCCAAAGAACTCCAACGGGTGAGTTTCCGCGAATGACCAGGTCGTTTCGGGAATCGTCGGGTGAGCTTACACCTGCAAAATTGCTAGCCAAACGCGCAGGATCTGAGCGGCCGCCAGCATAACGGTTTACGTCTTCCATAGAAAAGGAGCGTCCGCTTACGGTTGTTAGTTCGTTCTCCATTCCCTGCTTTTCACCTGAAATGACTACATCGCCTAATGTGCTGACAGATTCTTCCAATTGAATATCCAGATCAATCTCTTTTCCGGTAGTAAGAACAATATTTGCTGCACTTTGAGCTTTATACCCGGAATAGAAAATAGAAAGTTCGTAACGTCCCGGTTCCAGGTTGTTGAGTTTAAACTTCCCGAATTCATCGGTTGTGGTTCCAACCAGCGGATCACTTCCGACCACAATTACGGTAACGCCAATCAGCGCTTCCTGTGATTGTTTGTCGAGAATGGTTCCTTTTATGGTTTGCGTGCTCTGTGCCCTTGAGCCAAGAGAAAACAAAATTATCAGTGTTGAAAGTAAGAATCTGCTCATAGTAATTTATTGTGATACAATGTTAATCAGTTCTTTGCTTCCGGAAGTTAGATAGTTGTCAAATTGTAAAATGAAGCAGATGAGTTGTAAGATGAAGTGGGCGAGTTGTTTTAGCGACGATAAATATATAATCTGAGTATTTAGGTTCGCACGCCGATTTTATGGATTCCCGCAGATGTTGGATTAGACGAGTGTGCAGTGTGTTGCATTGAGGTTTATATTACTGTTCCTACAAAAATCAGCTTGATCTCCGAAACCAGTGTGGGTTTTGATGTAAGTCTCAGCGTAAAAAAGGCCACCACATCTTTCAACGGGCAGCCTTCAATATAAAAGTGTTTCAGAATCTATCTCAGGATCAGCATTGCATCACCGTAAGAGTAGAATTTGTATTTCTCTTTGATTGCTTCTCTGTATGCTTCCATCATCAAATCATGACCTGTAAAGGCAGAGATCATCATCAATAACGTAGACAATGGCGTGTGGAAGTTTGTTACCATAGAATCAGCAATACTGAAATCGTATGGAGGGAAGATAAATTTGTTGGTCCAGCCATCGTATGCTTTCAATGTCCCTTCAGTAGAAACAGAGGTTTCAATTGCGCGCATAGAAGTTGTTCCGATAGCACAAACTCGTTTCTTATTCTTAATGGCGTTGTTAACAACAGTAGCTGCTTTCTCAGGAATAATTACCTGCTCAGAATCCATTTTGTGTTTTGTAAGATCTTCCACTTCAACCGGACGGAAAGTTCCCAATCCAACGTGAAGCGTAACCTCAGCAAAGTTTACGCCTTTCAATTCCAAACGCTTCAACAATTCACGTGAGAAGTGCAATCCTGCAGTTGGTGCTGCAACTGCTCCTTCTTCTTTGGCGTAAATAGTCTGGTAACGATCTTCATCTGTAGCCTCAACTTCACGCTTAATGTATTTCGGAAGCGGAGTTTCACCTAATTCGGTGATTTTTGCTTTGAATTCTTCGTAAGGACCATCAAACAGGAAACGCAAAGTACGTCCGCGCGATGTCGTATTATCAATAACTTCAGCTACTAATGAATCATCATCACCGAAGTACAATTTGTTTCCAATACGGATTTTACGTGCCGGATCTACCAATACGTCCCAAAGTAAGCTCTC
>CBFGMW010000394.1:0-3530 GCA_965649925.1 uncultured Fluviicola sp. | reverse complement strand
GATCGTAAACCTGACCGGCAACTTCCATTTTCTTGTCCAGTTCGCTTGACGATTCAACAATTGTAATGTCATGAGCTTCTGCAAATTTGCGTTGTTCACGACCAATCATTTCGCTCGCTGCAACCAATTTGTCGTTTGCTCTCTCACGTGCTGTCATGTAGGCTTCCATGGCATCATAAGATTCTTCGGAAATAGCTTCCATATCTACAATTTTCGCGTAGTCTTCTTTCAATACCAGGTTACTGATTCTAAAATATTCAACTACTGAATCTTTGAACGTTGAAGAACCTTCGAAGCTTTTTACAGATTTTGCCTTTGTTAAAGCCGCATTTGAGGTCTGAATTAATTCTATTCTGCGTTTATCTACTTTTCGTGCGCTTTTCCCGTGAGAAACCGAGCTTGTGTAATCCCACATGTCTTGTTGGATCTTCGAATACTCGGCGCTAAAATTATTCATGTAATCTACTGCCGTTTGTGCTTTTGCCTGAATGGCAATAAATAAGAATCCGATTGCCAGGATTCCGGTCATTTTCTGTTTCATAAGTTTTACTGATTTTTGATAATATCCATCATAACGTTTACGCCTTCCATCAATTCTACATCCTTTTGCAGGCTCTCCAGAAATTGACGGTTATACATTCCAAGAATTTCGTCAGATGCTATTAAGTCGCGGTCAAAATGGTTGGTTGACGGCGTAAAATTACAAATTAATTGCTTTTCGAAGGTCTCCAGTTTTCCAATTAAATTCATCCAGGTATTTCTTCTGATCAACAAGTTATCCAAACTCAGATCAGTCGGCGTTTCTGCTTCCGCTAAGCGATTGAATTCAGCAATTAAGGCGGAATATGCCACAAAAGCGGAATCACTCTTTAAACGATCGGATGAGCTGGAACGGAACAATTCAAGATTCAGCTTTTTTGCCGGAGTGAAATTGATCTTCTTACTGATCGAATCGGGTATCAGCACATTCTGATAATCGCGTTCCTGCTCACTATTCGAATCATTCATTTTCAATGGCCACAAAACATCAGGCTGCACACCCAACAATTGGTTCCATTTTCCGGTGATCCGGTAAAGCTGTCCAAGTGTAATGTTTGCATAACCCAATGAAGCATCTTCATGCAGCATTCCCATAGATAAATCGTTGATTTTAGGATCTAATGCAAAAATGGATTGTGCCGTAGCTTTTCCGAAACTCGGTGTTCCGAAAATTACAGCGCGATTATAATCCTGTAATGTGCCTGCAACAATCTCTGATGCCGAAGCACTTCCTTCATCAATCATGATCATTAACGGACCAGTGTAAATTGATCCGCGATTGATATCTTTCAAAACCTGAACATCTTCTTTACTCTTCACCGCCAGAACAGGTCCAAAATCGATAAAAATGCCCGAAACATCTATTGCTTCACGCAAAGACCCACCTCCATTTCCACGCAAATCAAGAATGAGTCCCTGGATACTGTCGCGTTTTAGTTTGATCAGGCATTTTGCCAGATCGTTTGCGCATCCTAACGACGAAGTATCTGTCCAGTTCACATAAAAATCAGGCAAGGCAACATATCCAATTCTTTTTTCTCCTTCGAGAAGCGCATTCTTGATAATGTCCTGGTCACTGTAAACTTTCGACTTAACCAAATGAACGGTTTTACCTGAATTGTCATTGGTACGAAGTTTCAGATCAATTTCAGATGCTTCGGAAACATCAAAGGTTTTCGTTGCTTCATTAAATCGTTCAAGTGTTCCGTCAAACTCAATGGTTTTTCCGCCTTTGAATGTAATTGACAGGACTTCATCATCAACATGTATTTCGTTACTCAGCCATGCCGGACTTCCGGGAGCGATTGCCGAAACAATGGTTTTATTATTCAGATCGAATTGAATATTCAATCCGTAGATTTCTCTTTCGGAAGTTAATTCTTCCTCAAAGTTGTTCTTAACCTGGTTGGTGAAAAAGTTGGTGTGCGGATCAAAAGACAGCGCAATGGCATTGAGGAATAAATTTCCCAATTGATCTCCTTCTTTCCATTGGTTTGAATAATCGTTCATACGCTTACTCAAATAAGTTCTTGTAAGAATTGACCAGGCAGCAACCGAATCTTTGGGAAATGCAGTCTCCGAATCGCTTAAACGATCAATCATTTCTTCATAATAACGAAGACTGAAGTACCTGTTCCAAAAAAGCTGCTGTTGCGCTGCTTCCGGCCTATCTTTATTCAATTTCCCGTTTATTTTAGCGGTAAACATATTCGGAACGGCACTTGCGTAAAACTGGGTGCCTTTTTCTGAAAAAGCATCCAATTTAGCCTGGTAACGATCACGCACAAATTGAAAATAAATGGTGGTTCCCTGTTTTAGATCGTTCAGCAATACAGACTGTTTGGATTCAAAATCTTTTTCGTCTTCTTTGGTAAAAATGAGTTTGTTTCCGTCAAGATACTCGAGGAAATTGGAATTAACAGCCGCTGCGAAACTTTCATCAACAGGTCGCGGTTTAACATGTTTGTCCTGAATACGATCAATCAAAATTTTGATCTCTCGGCCTAATTCTTCATCTGAATAAGCCAATAATGAATTGCTGAAAAACAGCAAAAGCGGAAGTAAAATTAATCTGGTCATAGAAATCAATTCGGTGGAATCCCGATAGCTAACGGGAGAAAAGGCGGGTACAAAAAAAGCGCCTTCGCCATGGCGGAGACGCTTTATAATGAAAGGGCAAAATTACATTGCCAATACTTCTTTTACTTTATCTGCTGCTTCCTGCAACAATACTGCCGAATGAACATTCAATCCTGAATCATCAATGATTTTTTTCGCTTCGATAGCATTTGTTCCTTGCAAACGAACGATAATCGGAACAGGAATAGTTCCCATGTTTTTGTATGCATCAACAACACCCTGAGCAACACGGTCGCAACGAACGATACCACCGAAAATGTTGATCAAAATTGCTTTTACGTTCGGGTCTTTCAAAATGATATGGAAAGCTTTCTCAACACGCTCAGCATCTGCAGTTCCACCAACGTCTAAGAAGTTAGCAGGGTTACCACCAGAATATTTGATGATATCCATAGTTGCCATTGCCAAACCGGCACCGTTTACCATACAGGCAACGTTTCCGTCTAACTTAACGAAGTTTAATCCTGCTTTGTCAGCTTCAACATCCAATGGATCTTCTTCTGAAGTATCACGCATTTCAGCGTAATCAGGGTGACGGAACAATCCGTTTCCATCCAATGTTACTTTCGCATCAACTGCAATGATTTTATTATCTGAAGTTTTCAAAACCGGGTTGATCTCGAACATAGCCGCATCACAACCTTCGTAAGCAGCATACAAATTCACAACAAATTTTGTCATTTGTTTGAACGCTTCACCGGATAAACCTAAGTTGAAAGCAATTTTACGAGCCTGGAACCCCTGAATCCCAACACGCGGGTCGATTTCTTCTTTGAAGATCAAATGTGGAGTGTCATGAGCTACAGATTCAATATCCATTCCTCCTTCTGTTGAATACATGATTGTATTAC
>CBFGMW010000393.1:0-3532 GCA_965649925.1 uncultured Fluviicola sp. | reverse complement strand
CATTCAATTCGTTTGCGCAGGAGGAAGACACTTTGATAGTTGAAGAAGAATCATACTCTGATCATTCAGACGTATATATTGAGCCGGTTACTACATTTGAGTCTACACGCATTGTAAGCGGCCACTCGGTTGAAACACTTAGAAAAGGTGTTTTGGAATTTCGTATTGAACACCGTTTTGGCGATTTGGCCGGAACAAATGGCGGAGCGCAATCATGGTTTGGTTTAGATAATTCTTCTGATATCCGAATGGCATTTGAATATGGTATCACAGATAACTGGATGGTCGGTTTAGGTCGTTCAAAAGGAAACGGAAACCCTTACCGTTCATTGATTGATGCGTTTACTCAATACCGTATTATGAAACAGGACCGTGAAACAACTCCATTTTCATTAGCCCTTCTTGGAACAACAAGTTACACCTACATGAAAGCTTCGGAGGATATTTCAGCGGTTTCAAATTTTCCAAAACAGGTACATCGTTTCGCTTATTCTGCCCAGGTTAATATTGCAAAAAACTTCGGTGATCTGGTGACTGTTGCGCTCATGCCAACGGTTGTTCACAGAAACTATGTCAGTTTCCAAGATCAAAATACTGTTTTCGCACTTGGGGGTGCGGTAAGATGGGCAATCACAAAAAAAGTAGGCCTCATTGCAGAATACTACCAGACTTTTGCTGATCCGGATTTAAGAATCGGTTATACAAACAGTTTAGGATTTGCAATTGAGTGGATCACATTCGGGCATAACTTCACTATTTATCTTTCCAATTCAACCGGGTTCGGAGAAACACAATTTATAACGAACACTACCGAAGATTGGTTAAAAGGCCAATTCAGGCTAGGTTTTTGCATCGGCAGAAAGTTCGAAAAAGAATAAAAACAACAGTACATAAACAACAAAAAAACACACATCATGAAAAAAGCAATTTTCCCCATACTGGCAGTGGTCCTTTTCATCGGATCGGCTTTTGTTACACTAACAGCGCCGGAATTCAAAATCAAAGACAGTCACTCTATTAAGTTTGAGAGTAAAGACCCGAGCGGAAGTTTCAAAACAATTACCGGAACGGTGAAATGGGATGAATCTGATCTAAGCACTTCCAAATTCGATTTGAAAATTCCCGTGTCTTCTATCAACACCGGAAACGGAATGCAAAACAAAAAAGCTCTAACTGCTGAGTGGTTCGATGCAACAAAATATCCGGACATCAAATTTGTTTCTTCCAGTATTGTGAAATCAGGTTCAGATTATAAAGTAACCGGGAAGTTGACAATGAAAGGAGTTACAAAAGAAAAATCAATGACTGTTAAAGCCGCGAAATCAGGGTCAGACGTAACGTTCACCGCGTCTTTCACTGTAAACCGAATTGATTTCAAAGTCGGAAAGAAAAGTGATGCTGTTCCTGATGTGATGAACATCAAAGTTAGTTTACCAGTAGCAAAAAAATAAGGCCATGTTTATTCGAATTTTTATTATAGCAATCGTTTCCGCCCTTTTCGGAACTCTTATTAGTGTTATGTATACAGGAGTTTATGCGAAAATTCTAACCATGGATTTTTCCGAAGGAGCTTCTTTTGGTCGCCTGCTTGCATACAACATGATGTTTTGTGTTGGGGCCGGCTTATTCTATGCTGTGCTTTCAAAAGCCATAAAAAAAGACAAATGGGCAACATTTCTTACAAGTTTTGTTGTTTCTGCAGCCGCAATCGGATTGGTTTTTTACCAGTTAACTTTGCCGGATCCTGCAGCATTTAAGGATGAAAGCGTTGCCGGAATGGAATCTTACTTCAACACATTCTTCATTCCGATTTTGTTCTTCCCTGCTTTATCCTGGATGACTTTCAAATCATTAATCTCTAAAGACTAAAAACGATGAAACTATCGGTGTTTTTACTTCTTCTTGGTTGTTGTTGCTTTACGTATACGAGTTGTACGAAGGACAAAACCCCGAATATTGTCATTGATCCAACATGTTCAGACACTATCTCGTTCAGCCAGGATATTATGCCGCTTATTACCGACAATTGCCTGTCGTGTCATGATAATGGGAACTCAACCGGCTATACGTTCACTTCGCACAGCTCCATCTCAGACAACGCCAATGATATGCTCGGAGCCATGCGCAATGAAGGTTTTCAATTGATGCCTCAGGGCGGTCCCGCATTACCCGACTCCCTGATCAAACAATTCAGCTGTTGGGTTCAGAATAATAAACCGAATAATTAATATAAATATCCTCCAATGAAAAAAAACTACTTCTTTCTTTCTGCATTAGGTATTTCTGCATTTCTTCTAAGTTTTTCCTGGAAGAACAATGAGGACCTGATGACTTATTACAAACTCTCGCATAAAAACCAGAACGGAAGCCCGGGCGGACGAACAGGTGCTCCAGGCGATGGCAATTGCACTGCGTGTCACAGTGGATCAGTTCAGGCCAACAATGGTTTCAACACCGTTACTTTTGAAGATGGCAATGGTACCGTTACAAGTTATATTCCCGGAGAAACATATACTGTTACTATAACTGCGAATACAGCAAATGTGAAAAACGGATTTGAGATTGTAGCACTTAATCCGTCAAATACTATGGCCGGAACAATTGCAATCACAGATGCAACCAACACAAAATCGATTAGTAGCGGTGGAAAAACAAGAGTAACACATAAACTTGCGGGTACCGCCCTTTCAACGTGGTCATTTAACTGGACAGCTCCAGCAACAAATGTAGGTCTGGTTACTTTTTATCTTGCAACGAACGAAACCAATAGCAACACTGGAACTGGAGGCGATGTGATTCGCTTGTCTCAGCACACTATCGGTTCTACGGTCGGGGTGGAAGAAAACACAGCAGTTGCGGATGTATCTCTTGGTTACAGTGCCGCTGGAAACGGATTAACAGTTTCCATAAACTCAAAACAAACCGGAACTGCTTCCATTAATATCATAGACCTGAATGGAAAATCTGTTCAGTTTGAAGAATTAGGACAAGTATCGGAAGGAAAAAATGGTTTTGCGGTTTTACTGAAGAATCAACTTCCTGCAGGAATGTATGTTGCAAACATATCTGTGAACAACCATTTTATCACGAAGAAATTCAACATTACAAAATAATCATCCCTTATTTCCAAAAGGTCGTTATGCTTTGTGTAACGACTTTTTTTTGTTTTGTGGTTATATCCGGCTAAGATTCTAGAGTGAAAGTCTATCGGTGGTGGCTTAGCGGAGTCGAAGTCACCCGATTCGACGCATCACCAATTCAGAAACACGTTCAAAAAACTGAGCCGGAGTGTATGTTCTCCACTCAATGTCTTCCAAATCGCCACCCATTACAAAATAGTGGTCAATACGTGCTTTTTCAAATTCGGCAATTACGTGGTCGTGAAAATTGACCATTGCTATCCATCCTTCTTCCACATCGTCGAATAATTCTTCGTAATAGCAATCATCCGAATAATGAAAATTCAGAACATTTTCTCCGATAAGAATAAACTTATTGACTCCGCGCATCATGATTTCTTCGAGCAGATTTC
>CBFGMW010000392.1:0-3535 GCA_965649925.1 uncultured Fluviicola sp. | reverse complement strand
ATGTTGACGAAGACAATGCGGTGAGTATTTTTCAGAACCAGGACGACGATGTAACCGAAGGAAAAGTAAAGAAAACCGAACGAATACATCTTCCTACAGCACTTATTCTTCAGGCAGATTACAATTTGTGGGCAAGTAGAGTATACTTAAACGGTATGCTGACCCAGGGAATTCCTGTTTCAAAAGAAAAATTCGGAATGCGCAGGGCTAATTCGCTCATGGCTGGTATTCGCTACGAAAGTAAATGGTTTGATGTGAGTTTGCCTTTAAGTTTATATGAGTATCGTTATCCTCAGCTTGGTTTGAGTGTCCGATTGGCTTATTTAACAATAGGGACCGATAAATTGCTCAGCATTTTCAATAAGCGCGGCGATTTATACGGTGGAGATATTTACGTGCATTTGAAGATTCCGTTTTACTATCATCCCAAATGTAAGGATAGAATGAAGCGTGGTACTGGAAGTTACGATCCGTCGAAGATTAAGAAGCGTAAGACTTGTGAGGCTTATTTATAGAGACAAATTCCCGTAGAAATCGACCAAATTCCATTCTCGGGATAAGTGTGCACTTATCCTTCCTTTACCTGGGTAACTATTGGTGCCGGAGTTTTTCTTGTTGAACGTTAGTTTACCTTTGGTTAAGGATATTCCGGTACAAACGATTAATTATTCCAAAAGATCACCTATTCTAACTATCGGGGATAAGAGTGCACTTATCCTTATTTTCCCCGGGTAACAATATGCTGAGTCATCTTTCGTTACAAATTAATCTTCTTTGAAAGTTAAGGTAACCGGAACGAAAACCCATTTGTTTGCAGGTTTTCCATTGTTTATCCCTGTATTCCATTTTGGCATATCATAGAATATCTGCTTAATCCCTTGCTTACAATCATCTGCAAGAAAATCCATGCTTAATAATTCTACACGAGTAACTTTTCCGACTGTATCAATAAGAAGTTTTACTCTGAATTTGGCATCTGTTCCTGTGGTACTGCAGCTATCGTGTATGGATAAATACTTTTGAATGTATGACACCATAGCTTCTCTACCACCAGCAAAAAAAGGTTCACCGCAATCTGTAATCGGGAATTCGTTCGTTTTTAGTGGATCGGGCGGAATCAACGGGGTCGTCGAAAAAGCAACCAGTCGGAATTATTGATGTGTCCGACTGAGCAGATAGATTGAAAGTCAGTAGACAAAATGAAGCAAAAAGGAATGATTTGAGGTTCATAAGTGTTTGAATGCCTTTATTCAATCAAATATAACTTCTTAACTCTGAAGACAGGGAATTTATTATGTGAACACTGATGATAATGGAGTAATCTATTGAATATTAAAAACGACTGGCAGAGTATAATAGCTGGCTACTTTTTTTCCATCGTTTTTAGCTGGTTTCCATTTTGGCATTGCATTAACTACACGGATTACTTCTTCACCACATTCAGGGCATTTGTCCATTCCCTGAATGATTCGCGAATTGGAAACCTTTCCTTTTTTGTCGATAACAAATTGCACATAAACTTTTCCTGAAATACCAAGTTCTTCGGCAATTTCAGGAACGCGTATGTTTGTTGATAAGTAATTTACAAGACCTTTTTGTCCTCCCGGAAACTGAGCGGTTTTGTCGACCTGGGAATTAATGGTTTCCTGCGATAAACCATTACAAGAAATCAAAATTGAGATCGCTGTTAATGCGAAGTAAGAGTGTTTTGTCTTCAATATTAATTCCAGTTAAACACCCATGCACCCGGAGCAATTCCGGAAACGCTTGGCAATGCCGCTTTAGCTTCGTCTTCAGTGCTATAACCGTTAATACTTACTTTGTATAAACCACCTTTCTCACCAACACTCAGGTTTGTAAGTCCCATTCTTTTCAATTTAGTAGCAAAGTTCAATGCATTCGTTCTTGAGCTGAATGAACCGGCAATAATATGATATGGTTTCGTCAAATTCGGAGCAGGGAAGTTTGCTGGTTTCGGTTTTGGTCTATAAGTAGTTGCGGGTTGAGTTGATACCACAGGCTTTGGGGCCGGTTTTACAACTGGTGCCGGTTTTGCTGGTTTTGGAGCAGTTTTGATAATGGGAGCAACCTTTTTTGGAGCTGGGGCTTCAGCCGGAGCTTTTTCTGTTTCAATTGGTTCTACTGCATCATCCTGGGGTAATTCCTCCGCTTCAGGCATGCTGTCAGGGTTAGCAATTGGATCTTCTTCTCCAAGTATAGCAAGTGTATCTTTTTTCTCGTCTACTTCTTCGCCGGTCAACTTCGCCAAAATAGGGAAGTCCTTTTTTAATGTGTCAAATTGAACTGCAACGTAAGTTCCAGCACCTAAAATCAGAACTACAAATCCCCATAAAATATATGCGAAAACACCTGTTTTTTTCTTTTTCGTGGTTTTCGAGGCTGTTGCTGAGCCTGTCGAAGTGTCAGCAGCTTTCAGCTGTTCTTTTGGTGATTTGCCAACAGGTTTTTTGTTATCTGCCGCTGCTGATTTCTTTTCCGCAATCGGAGGAACTTCGGTTACTACCACTTTTGTTTCCATGACCGGAGTTTTCTGAGGTGTTTTCTCAACCGGAGTGGTTTTCTGATCCTTCGAGTCAGATTCAATAATATTTGATGTTTCAACCGTTGGAGTCGTTTCAGCTGCTACTATCGAAGCAATTTCAATTTCTGTTTTCGGGTTATTTTCCGATTTTCCTATTTTTTCGTTCTCAGGATTCTGTTCTTCCAATGCAGGGTCGCTTGGAGTTTCTACAGTAACAGATGAAACAATTCCCAATTCTGTTTTAGAATTTTGTTCAATAATTGGTTCCGGCTCTGTTGCAGGAGTTTCAATAGTTGTAACTGCTTCCTCAGCTTCCACGGTTGGTTCTTCGTGAACAAGATCTTCCGCTTTTGGTGTCTCCGATGTTTCTATCGGAAGTACGGGCTCAACTTTTTCCTCAATAACCGGCTGAATTTTTTCTTCTGCCTTTGGTTCTTCTGATGCAGCTGCTGTCTCTTCAACAGATGAAGATTCATTTCCCGCTGACCATTGTTCGAAGACAATCTCGCCGTCAACTTTTGAGAAACTTCCAAACTGATACATGGAGTATTTATCGCCTTTATCCACTTCTGCCTGAATTTCACGAACATACTTTGCAATCAGATTCTTTGCATCGTTAATGTCAATTCCTTCTTTTTCAGAAATGTATTTTGCAAGATTTCCGTCGTCGTGTTTCAAAAACGACATAAACATCATCTCGCCAGTGGCTTCATTCGTCACTGTTAATGCACCTAACCCTGGAATAATAATGGTTTTGGTTTCCTTTAAGATTTGAAGTAGATAATTGTTCATAGTATAGTATCAGTTCAATTTAATCGCCAAAAAATGCTGAAAAAGTTCCAACATCTTTTAATCGAACGCCCTTTTCAGTTTGTTCTAAGGTACAACATTCGTTCACAGAATCATGCTCCAAAAACAGAACATAGTTCTCTAACGCAGCTTGCCGTAAAAAGTTATCTTTTTCTTCCAAAGTAATTAATGGCCGTGTGTCGT
>CBFGMW010000391.1:0-3580 GCA_965649925.1 uncultured Fluviicola sp. | reverse complement strand
CAATTCCTTACGGAAACGCACGTAAATTCATTGATGAAGGATTACCCGTTGCCCTCGCTACAGATTATAATCCGGGAACTACTCCTTGCGATAATATGCAAACCATCTTTTCTCTCGCCTGCGTTAAAATGCGTTTAACTCCGGAGGAAGCTTTGAACGCTTTAACCATCAATTCGGCATACGCAATGGGACTTTCCGAAACTCACGGA
The DNA here is from genome assembly GCA_965649925.1 of uncultured Fluviicola sp. Taxonomy (GTDB): domain Bacteria; phylum Bacteroidota; class Bacteroidia; order Flavobacteriales_D; family Crocinitomicaceae; genus Fluviicola. The sequence goes on along the minus strand of CBFGMW010000391.1, from coordinate 3,371 downwards.
ACAATCAGCTTAGGAAAAACAACACCACTCATTCTCACAAAACCAATAGAAAAACTGTCATACATCCCTTATGCATTTGGTGAGAACCATGTTGAAAGATTGATATTGTGATAATTGCAAAACGTTAAATAACACCAATAATTCTTCTAAAACCCTGCTTTTTCGTACGTTCGCAGTCTGTGATTGATATGAAAACAATTGTTCTTTACGGTTTGTTGGTTTTGAGCATGCTTCAACAAGTGTGTTTAGGGCAGAGCGATACCTCAAAATATCAATTGCTTTGGGAGATCAAACCTAAAAACAGCACTACAAAAAGTTACCTTTTCGGGAGTATGCATTCCAACGATCAGCGGATGTTTCAGTTCCCTGATTCTGTATATGTTGGCATTGCAAATGCTCAAGCCATTGTTGTTGAAACGGATGTTGCCTCACTTTTCGAAACTTATGATGTTCGTCTTGACGGATTCGCGATTGATTTTATCCAGAAGAACACAAGCAAAGAAGGAACACGAACTGCCTACGGTTCAGAAGATGGCCGGCCTCAGTTTTTAGATGCTTACTTCCAGGAACTCGCTTACATTTCAGGCAAAAAATTGTATACGCTTGAAACCTATGAACAGCAACTTGCAGCAACAGAAAAAATAAGCAGCAGCAGTTATATTTCGAATGGCAATTATACCGAAGATATGTTTAAGCAAGCCTATTTGCAGGGAGACATTGCAGGCTTGACAAAAATGCTCAAGGCGCAATTGAAAGGAAACCCGGAAGCGTATGACATACTGATCAGCAAACGAAACACCGTCATGGCAAACGGTTTGGATACGCTCATGAAAAAGATGAATGTATTCTGTGCGGTTGGTTCGGGACATCTGTATGGAAGCGACGGATTGCTGCAACTGCTTAGAAATAAAGGGTTTTCTGTTCGCAGAGTTTCTCCATTCAACTCATCGACATGCACAGAAAAAGAGATCGTAAATCATTACGGACTTTATACACACAAAAATCAGAATTACGGTTTCCAGATTGAGTTATCAGGCAAACCTATTGAAAGCAAAGACAACGGGTTCTATAAAGCAATTTATGTTGAACTCGGCCAGGGAAATACCTATGAAGTTCATGTTTCGCCAGGTGAGAGTGATTTGGAGGGATGTAGAATGGAGTTTTTGGCGAATCGAAATTATCAGGCCAAAGATTTGATTTTGGATGATGGAACACCAGCAATTGAAGGTGTTGTTAAATCGAAATTAATCGGCTACCAGTGGAAACGAACTTTTGTGAAAAATGGATTCACGTATGAATTGGTTTGTTACGGTGGAAATAAGTTTATGCATTCTAACCGTCCACAGTCATATTTCAACCGTTTTCAGCTAATCACAAAATAATCACGGGAAGCTACTAATTCTCACCTGCTTATAGTATCGCTCTCTAAAAAATTCGAATCTTCTCATTGATTTTTGCGGTAATTCTTGTTTTTTTGTCGCCATGATGATTAAACGACAAGCAGCAGACACTCTCAAAACAGCTCTGGAAAACAATAAAGTTGTTGTATTACGAGGCCCACGACAAAGCGGAAAATTGACCCTCTGCAACTCCATTTTTCCTTCCGAGAATGCAAATGTCTGTTACGTTAATTGCGCGATTAAAAATCAAAAAGCGCATCTTGAAACCCAGGAAGAATTTCAAAAGATCAGCGCAAACAAGAAAATATTGATTCTTCAGAATTCACAACTTCTAACAAACGCAAACGACGTGTTAGACTGGAGCTTCGAGCAGGAATCGCTTGAAAATGTGATTTTGGTTTGTTCCTACGAACCTGCTCTCGATAGCGCGTTTTGGGAAGTTTTCAGAACAAGCGGTGCTGAAATAGTTCTCGCTCCGCTTTCATACGAAGAATGTGCCAACCAATTTGGTTTGGCAGCCGAAGATAAAAATATAGAAGAACGCTTACTTTACGGCTATTATCCACAAGTGGTAGCAAGCGAAAACAAAGAAGAAACCCTACTTGAATGTTTGGATCAAACATTGATTCGTCAGTTAAGCAGCGGCGAACGGATCAACAAAAAGGAACAGCTTCTCAAATTACTCCGTAAACTAGCTTTTCAAATCGGTGAAGTAATTAGTTACCATGAACTAGGACAAGATTGCAGTTTAGATAACGAAACGGTTGAACGCTACATTATTCTTTTTGAAAAAGCCGGAATTCTATTCCGATTGCCAAGTTACTTTACAGACCAGAAATACGAATTGAAAAAAAGCTTTATGGTCTATTTCATGGACAATGGACTTCGGAACGCTTTGATTCGTTCGTTTCAGCCAATGGAATACCGAAACGATGCCGAACAACTCTGGAAAAACTGGGCATTAAGCGAGCGCAAAAAACAACTTCAGGCCAATGGTCAAACTCCTGAAACATATTTTTGGTTAACACATACAAAACAACGGATAGATTACTTAGAGATCAATCCCGGCAAAGAACAGGCTTTTCAGCTCGTTTGGCATAAGAACAGGAAGGTCAAAATTCCTAAGAGTTTCAATATCTATTATCCTGAAATGAAAACAGGATCAATTACACGTTCTACTTTCTGGGGATTTTTAAGAGGTTAATCGATTTAGCCCCAGATTTTACATTTTTTTCACCTGCATCTCACAAACCATGCGTATTTTCACAGGGACATGAAGACAAAAGAGGACATTGTAAACAATTGGCTGCCACGCTACACGGGTGAAGAGCTGGCCAATTTTGGCGAATATATTTTACTATGCAATTTTCACAATTATGTGGAGAAGTTTGCTGAGACTTACGGAGTTGAGGTCGTGGGAAAAAACAAACCCATGCAATGTGCTACTGCAGATGGAATTACTATTATCAATTTCGGAATGGGATCTGCTTCTGCGGCAACTTGTATGGATCTTCTTTCAGCGATCAAACCAAAAGCCGTTTTATTTTTAGGAAAATGCGGAGGTTTGAAAACTAAAAGTGAAGTTGGTGATTTCGTCCTGCCAATTGCGGCTATTCGTGGAGAAGGAACCAGTAACGATTATTTCCCGGCTGAAGTTCCGGCACTTCCGGCATTCGCATTGCAAAAAGCCATTTCAACAACTATTCGCGATGCCGGTCATGATTATTGGACAGGGACATGCTATACGACTAATCGTCGTGTTTGGGAGCATGATGAAGCCTTCAAAGATTATCTGAGCAGAATTCGTGCTATGGCAATCGATATGGAAACTGCAACCATTTTCACCGTAGGGTTCGCGAATAAAATTCCGACTGGTGCGCTGCTGCTTGTGAGCGATCAGCCTATGACACCGGAAGGAGTAAAAACAACTGAAAGTGATTCGAAAGTTACTACCAGTTTTGTAGATGCGCA
>CBFGMW010000390.1:0-3581 GCA_965649925.1 uncultured Fluviicola sp. | reverse complement strand
ATTCGGGATTTATAGAATTTTCTAATTCCCGATATTTCAAATCTTCCAATTCCCGTATTCCCGATTTTAAATCAAAAATTGGCGTGTCGAAGATGCCTAATCCTTCCAAATTCCCCTCTTCATTCCAACCGCACATTAACTGCATTCCCAAACAAATACCCAAAACCGGCTGCTTCAAACCTGGTATAACCTCGTTTAACCCCGTTCTTCTTAAATGTTCCATTGCCGGTTTAGCGTGACCAACTCCAGGGAAAACAACATGACTTGCAGCCCGGATTTCAGTTTCATCTGAAGAAAGAATGGCATCAACCCCAATTCTGCGGAATGCCTGCTGGACCGAGAAAATGTTCCCTGCACCATAATCAATAATCACTACGTTCATCACAATTCGTTTTTGGTGGTTGGTAATAAATCCCAGTTCCCGTTTCTGCGTTTTGCCATTAATATGGCTTTGGCAAATGCTTTAAAAACCGACTCGATCTTGTGGTGTTCATTCTCACCTATTGCTTGAATATAAATATTGCAACGCGCTGTAAAACAGAATGATTTAAAAAAGTGTTGAATCATTTCAGTAGGTAATTTCCCAACGAACTCGCGTTTCAATTCTACATCCCATATCAATTCAGGTCGACCACCAAAATCAATAGCGCAGGAAGCAAAACAATCGTCCATTGGAAGGGAGAATCCATAACGTTCTATTCCACGTTTAGAACCCAGCGCTTTGTCAATTGCCATCCCTAAAGTCAGCGCGGTATCTTCAATGGTGTGGTGTTCATCAATTTCCAGGTCTCCGGTCATTTGAAGTTCCAAATCCATCTGACCGTGGCGGGCAAGCTGATCCAGCATGTGATCGAAAAATGCAATTCCCGTATCAATGCGGGAAATCCCTGTTCCGTCCAAATCGAGCACAATGGAACAATTTGTTTCAGCAGTTGCTCTGCGTACTTCTATTTTCCGGACTCCCAAACGCAGATCTGCAATCAGTTCCTGCCAATTAGTTACTTTTCGTCGGATCGATTTCTCCAGTTCCATTTTGGAAAATTGCAATTCGCCACCGGCTTCTATTTCTTCAACCTGGATGAGAAATGCCTTACATCCCAGGTTTTTGGCAAGTTCAACATCTGTCCAACGATCTCCGATCACAAACGAATTCTCCAGATCGTATTCATCAGAGAAATACTTTATGAGCATTCCTGTTTGCGGTTTCCTGTTTGGTGAATTATCTGTTGGAAACGATCGGTCGATGCATTCTTCTGAAAAGCAAATTCCTTCGCTTTCGAGAATTGAGAGCATTAATTTATGCGGACCGATGAAATCTTCATAAGGAAATAATTCCGTTCCCAATCCGTCCTGATTCGTAACCAACACCAACTCATATTCATTCCATGAAACAATGGTTTTAAGCGCCGAAATTGCGCCGTCAAGGAATGCAAGTTTTTCAAAGGAATCAATCTGAAAGCCTTCTGGCTCCCGGATGATCGTTCCGTCGCGATCAATAAATAATACTTTCTTTTTCATAGCGATTTCATTATTTCAATAAAACGATTGTTCTCATCAACGCTTCCAACGCTCACTCTAAGTGTATTTTCGCAGTTGAATTGTGTGCTTCGGTTACGAACAACAATGCCTTTTTCAATCAATTTCTGATAAATTTCATTTGCATTATCCGTTCGGAACAAGATGAAATTTGCTTTAGATGGAAAGACTTTTTCAACTGAAGTACAATTGATTAAACACTCACAAACCCGAGCTCGTTCAGAGATAATTGTTTCCTTCAGATTTTCCCAGTTCGCAGAAATAAGAACATCTATTGCAGTTTTCTGAACGAGCGAACTGAGATTGTATGGCGGTTTGATTGAATTCAGAGCATTTACCCATTCTTTCGATGTGATAGCCATGCCGATTCGCAATCCAGCCATGCCGTAAGCTTTTGAAAGCGTTTGAACGACAATCAGATTCTCATAATTCTCTACTTCGTCGGCAAGAGAGAACTCCGGACAAAAATCAATGTATGCTTCATCTAAAACCACTAATCCTTTAAATCGCGTAACGATTTCAATCAAATCCCGCTTTGGAATAACTGCTCCTGTAGGATTATTCGGATTGCAGATAATCAAGACTCCCGCTCCATCAGCCTCTTGAAGCAATACTTCAACTGAAATCCGGAATTCTTTATCCAGGTTGATTTCTACCGTCTTCAAACCATTGATCTTTGCCAAAACAGCATACATTCCGTATGAAGGATTCAAATAAGCAACAGAATCCAGGAAAGGAGTCGCAGTTAAACGAAAAATCAAATCCAATACTTCGTCGGAGCCATTGCCCAGAAACAAATTTTCAGCAGGAACATTCTTTACTTTAGAAATAACTTGCTTCAATTCCTGCTGCATCTGATCCGGATAACGATTATATTCCGTTAATAATCCGTTTTCATTCGCATCCAGAAACACCTCGCCAATTCCTACAAACTCGTCTCTTGCGGAACTGTAAGGTTTAATATCTCGCAGATCCGTACGGACACTCAGTTTGACAACCGAATTCGCTGTTCGTGAATCGTGAGGAAGAGATAATATATCACGATTCCCGGAAATAGAACCCGCAGTCACGCTGAGTGATTTGTATCGAAGCGTTACTGCATTCGCGTGCCCCTGCAACTCCTCTGCTTCTGCCATAACAACCACTGTTTCACCTAAATTCAGCAATCCTTGTTCTGTCACTCGCTGATAAGTGATTTTCTTCACAAATGAGTCCAGCGAAACACCACTGTACGAACGAGCAAATCCTGCCGTTGGTAAAGTATGATTGGTTCCTGAAGCGTAATCGCCGAAACTTTCTGCCGTGTATTTACCAATGAAAACACTTCCGGCATTTACCACGTATGCAACGATCAAATCCTCGAATTTCCCCATCACAATCAAGTGTTCCGGAGCATATTCATTAATGATTCCGGTCCAACCTTCTACTTTAACCACAATTGCGATGCTGTTTTCCAAAGCTTGTTTTGCTATTTCTGCTCTTGGAAGATCTTTCAATTGAATTGCCAATTCTGTTTGAACCTGTTCAACAAACGAAGAGTTATCCGTCAGAAAAACAACTTGTGAATCCTTACCATGTTCTGCCTGGGCAATTAAATCGGCCGCAATAAACGAAGCCGGAACAGAATCATCGGCAGCCACTAATACTTCCGACGGACCGGCAGGCATATCAATAGCCATTCCGAAACGTTGTGCGTAAACCTTGGCTGCTGTCACGTATTGATTTCCCGGACCAAATACTTTATCAACTTTCGGAATACTTTCCGTTCCCAAACTCATAGCAGCAATTGCCTGCGCTCCACCGACTTTATAAACGCGTTTGATTCCAGCAATCTGGGCAGCATAAAGAATGGCGGGATTGATTTTTCCGTTCTTCGAAGCCGGAGTACACAATATCCGGTTGACACAACCCGCAATTTTCGCAGGAATTCCGAGCATAAGGACCGTTGAGAACAAAGGAGCAGTTCCGCCCGGAATGTACAATCCCACATTCTGAATTCCGACTGATTTTCGCCAGCACAAAACTCCTTCTGATGTTTCCACTTC
>CBFGMW010000389.1:0-3582 GCA_965649925.1 uncultured Fluviicola sp. | reverse complement strand
TTCCCTGTCGCACAATCAAATCGTTGCAAAGTAATTTTACCCGCCAGTTCATACACAATGTAAATTTGCCCGGTAAGCTGATCCTGGATGAGTTGTTTCTTCCACCCGTTCTCTTTTGCTTTGATATGATAGTAAATAGGCAGAGAATCGATTAAATCGCCGCTACTGTTAAAACGGTACATCCAGTTTTTATAATGATCAAAGAGAAAGATCGAATCGTTTCTTCTGAATAACGGAGCGTACAATTCTTTGTAGTAGATACTTTGAGTGAAATAACTTGCTCCAACCCACACTTCAGCATCGATTCCTGTTTCAAATTCCTTTTCTTTCGCCCAGATCTTTGTTCGTACGTCTACCCATTTATATTCTGCGCGATACAGCTCCATCATAAAATCATCTTCGATGTTTGCTATTTTTCTATAAGTAGAATCAACGAAATTATAGGTGAAATAATCGAAAGCAGGATAAATCTCGCTATAGTTGGAAAAGAAATAACGCGAAACATTTGTATCAACGATTGGCGCAATATAAGTCATGAAATAAGCCCGATCTATCGGATTCAATTGTGGCTCTCCGTTTATCATGGCAACTCCCGAAACTGTTTTTTCAGAAACCACATGCGGATTTCCTCTATAATCCCGGATCAATTCCAAAGGTTTTTCCTTTGTCGGGATTTCTCGCACAACCTTGCTATCGTTGTACAAAAGCAATTCAGTCCCTTTTCTTGTCGATTTCGGATAAGCCAGAATAACCATTCTTCCATCAGGCAGAAACTCAAAATCTTCTACCGACAAACGGTCAGATTGAAAAACTGTATCCGGAACCCCGGAAGGATTAATGATAACCTGCTCCAACGCCTTTACCCAAAAAAGTTTCAACCGGATAGTAAGTGTATCGGTATTCTTATAAATGTTTCTTAACGGTTCATTTGAAACTAAATATGCCACGTGATCAAAACGGAAAGAAACGGAATCTGTTGAGCTTACAGTAAGATGTGCTACACCGGAACTATTCGTAAAAACAGGTTTTGATTGCTCTTTGCCGACAACAGCAATAATCTCAAGCTGAGAAATCGGAATTTTCGACGATTGATCAGCCGCTTCAAAACGAATAACTGTTTGAGCTTGTGATTTTATTACCGCAAAAAGAGCAAGAAGAAGTAACCAACGCATATCTCTGATTTCTAGTTTAGATTCAATTGATTGTTTTTTCCATAAAAAAAGGCCCGATTAAAATCGGACCTTTCTGTTAAACCTTTAATATCCAACCAAATTCATCAGGAACAATTCCAGCTTTCAAATCGTCCAGATACTTGTGAACTTTATTTGAAAACACTCTGTTCTCAACCGGAGGTAAAATCAAATCTGTGTCTCTGAAACCAATTTTGGCAATCGGAGCAATTGTTGCGGCAGTTCCTGCACCAAATGCTTCCTGCAAACTTCCATTCTTGCTCGCTTCCACTATTTCGGCAACAGAAACTTGTCGTTCCTCCACTTCCATTCCCCAGTGTTTAGCCAATTCAACAACCGAGCGCTTTGTAACCCCGCGTAAAATAGTATCACTTTCTTCAGAAGGTGTAACCACTTTTCCGTCAATTACAAAAACAATATTCATTGTTCCGGATTCTTCCACATACTGATGTGTTTTACCGTCAGTCCAGAGTAATTGGTGGTAACCTTTTAATTGTCCTTGTTTAGCCGGGAAAAGTGCCGCTCCATAGTTTCCTGAAGTTTTTGCTCTTCCTACTCCACCTACAGATGCTCTTGTGTAGAACTCTTCGATTTTCACATTCACAGGCTCACTATAATAAGCACCAACCGGGCATGTGAAAATCATAAAGCGATATGTATCTGAAGGTTTGATCCCGATTAATTCATCAGTTGCAAATAAGAAAGGACGAATATACAGGCTAAACCCTTCTCTTTCAGGAATCCAGTCAGATTCAACCTCCACCATTTTGCGAACCAGTTCCACAAAAATGTCTTCCGGAATAACCGGCATACACATACGCTCACAAGACTCTGCAAAACGATGAGCATTCATTTCAGGGCGGAAAATAACGATTTCACCGTTAACCGTTCTGTTTGCTTTCATTCCTTCAAAAATAGATTGTCCGTAATGAATAGCAGACATTGCCGGATGCATTGGAATTGGACCAAAAGGAACTATTTCGGCTTCTTGCCACGCACCGTCTTTGTAATCCATGATCAACATGTGATCCGAAAAGATCTTGCCAAATGGCAAATTGTCCCAATCAACTTGCGGAAGTTTTGATGCTGTAGCTGATTGAACACGAATAGAAACTGTTTCTTGCATAATTTCGATTTACAGGTTCGCGAAGATACCTAAAATAGTTAAGGAATTTACGCGTTTCGATGCAGGTTTGCAATTTCTTAAATAAGTTTCTATTCTTGCATTGGAATGCAGAAAAGTCGCGACATACTGAAACAAATTTGGGGATACGATGGTTTTCGTCCCCTCCAGGAAGAAATCGTTGACAGTGCGATCTATGGAAAAGATGTATTGGCCTTATTACCAACCGGTGGCGGGAAATCTATCTGTTTCCAGGTTCCGGGAATGGCACGTGACGGATTGTGTATTGTGATTTCTCCCCTGATTGCTTTAATGGATGATCAGGTTCTCCAATTAAAGAACAGAGGGCTACGAGCAAACATGCTTTCCAGCGGAATGTCATACAAAGAAATGGATTCCATTCTGGACAATGCACGTTTTGGTGGATTGGATTTCCTCTATATTTCTCCGGAGCGAATCCAGACGGAATTGTTCCGTGAACGCATCAAACTCACCGAAATAGGATTAATTGTAGTAGATGAAGCTCATTGTATTTCCGAATGGGGACATGATTTCAGGCCTGCGTACCAGGAGATTTCTGTTCTCCGTGAATGGCATCCGCATGTACCGGTGATTGCTGTTACTGCTACTGCAACTCCGAAAGTAAAAGAAGATATTATTTCTTCATTGAAACTACATGATGTTCAACTTTTCGAAGCCCCTTTCGACAGGCCGAACCTGATTTATGACGTTTATCATGTGAAGGACAAAATGTCGTCACTTGCGCGATTGTGTAAATCGCACCAGGGGCAAGTCGGGATTATCTATTGCCAAACAAGAAGAAGCGCCAAATTACTGGTGAAATATCTGACTGCAGCAAAAGTGCGTGTAGCGATTTATCATGGCGGATTAAATTCCAGGGAACGAAAAGCAGCCATGAAATCGTGGTTAGACGAGAAAAACCCCGTTATGGTTGCAACGAATGCCTTCGGAATGGGAATTGACAAGCCGAACGTGCGCTTTGTTGCTCATTACGAATTGCCGAATAATCCGGAAGCTTATTTCCAGGAAGCAGGACGTGCCGGAAGAGATTCTTTGAGCGCACAAACTTATGCTTTGGTTCAGCCCAACGACGAAAAAGATCTCAGAACGCGTATAGAAAGCCAATTTCCGGAACTGGACAGAATTAAGTTCATTTACCGGGCAATGATGAATTTTCTAAAGATCGCCATAGGTTCCGGTGCAGACGAAAGTTATCCGCTCGATATTGCTGCATTTGCAAAACGTTAT
>CBFGMW010000388.1:0-3589 GCA_965649925.1 uncultured Fluviicola sp. | reverse complement strand
ATCGAAACTGTGAATAACCAACTTCCACATTTCCGTTGGCTTTATACCTGAAGTTATAATCTGTTCTGTTTCTCAATCCGAAACTTCCGCGGGAAAACACGGTTCCGTATAAAATAGTCTGTAATTTATCGTTAATCGGCTTGTGGTAGCCCAAATCCTGGAATCCCATTCCGTAAGCAGAGACAATAGATATTTGCGGCATCAGAAACCCGGCCGGATTGGTGTCGTCTTTCTTCTTTTGCGGTATAATTGCAAATGGAAGTCCGAGTGGAGTAGGAACGCCCATAACCCATAAATTGACAGGACCGCTGACAATTCGTTTTTCGGGAACCAAAACAGCTTTAGAGAGAAAGAAATGATAGTGCGGTTCCTTTAAATTACAGGTAGTGAACTTTCCATGCACAAAATGAATTTCTCCGTTTGGATGGCGTTTTGCTCTTTCCATTGAAAGGTAATACTCATCCTGTTTAATGGTAACCTCTTCAATAAAACCTTTCTTTAATTCGTAGTTGTAGCGAATTCTATCGGCAGTAATGGTATCGCCTTCCTGAACAAAAACGGGAATGCCTACTTTTCTTCCCAGTGAATCTGTTGTGTAAGTTGCGAGAATGTCTTTTTTGCCATAATCTACAATAATGTAGTCGGCATGCATGTCTAAATCGTCGTTACTTAAATATGCATTCCCGTAGAGATGGAGCTGTTTGTTGGCAGCATCGGTAACTGCGCTGTCGCGTGCGCTGTAGAGAATTTCACTTTCCAGGTCTTCGTCGTTGAAAACCTGTTTTACCGGCCCTGTTTGGGAGAATGCAAAGCCACTAGACAGGATGACTAGTAAACCAAATGATTGTATGTACTGGAAAAGTGACTTATTCACTGTTAAAATAACGTTTGCAAAGCTAAGAAATTTCGCTCACAAGAAAGAATTGGGCCAATCTTGTTGAATTTGTCTGAAACAGGTGTATTTCTTTCGTTTTTTTGAATTCTGAAAATCACGAATTATCAAATATGCTAATTAGCAAAATCGATAATTCGCTATTTCTATAAATTGTGAGGAATCCCTGAGTTAATTCGGCGGCAGTATATTTTTCTGCTTCGCCCTCGTTGTTGAAATTCATTCTTTACGAAGCCGTCTTCCTTTTTCTGGCACAAAATTTAGGTTATCAACAATCTCAAATAAGGTTATTAACAATTCAACATAGAAAAGTTCCTGTTTTCCGTTACCAAAGCGCTGTTTTTCAGTTGTACTTTTAAAATGTCGAAGTCTATATAATTGAATAATATGAAAACTGTAAAGCAAATAGCAATAGCTGCACTCTTGACTTTTCCGCTGTTTATGTCATTTAGCTTTAATCCAACGCCCGTTAGGTTTGATGATGAAGTGATGACAACCATAAAAACCGTTGTTATTGATGCCGGTCACGGAGGTAAAGATCCAGGCTGTCACGGGGCTTCGTCTCATGAAAAAACAGTTTGTCTTGCAATGGCGCTCGAATTGGGAAATGCAATCAAAGCCAAATACCCGAACATAAAAGTAATCTACACGAGAGATAAAGATGTGTTTGTGGAATTGGATGAACGGGCAAAAATTGCAAATAAAGCAAATGCCGATCTGTTTATTTGTATTCACGCAAACTCGGCTTCTCCAACCGCATACGGAACAGAAACATACGTGCTTGGGCTTCATAAAACCGACGCGCAGGCAAAAATTGCAGACAGAGAGAACAGCGCAATCAATTTTGAAGACGATAAGGAAAAGTATAAAGATTTTGATTTAACTCCGGATGCGTTGATTCTTCGTCAGCTGCAGCTTTCTGTGTTTCTGGACCATTCGATTTCATTTGCTGATAAATTGCAAAGCGAATTTAAATTGATAGGCCGACACGACAGAGGAGTACGTCAGGCTGGCTTTTTGGTTTTATATAAAACAACCATGCCAAGCGTTTTAATTGAGACGGGATTTCTTACAAATATTGAGGAAGAGAAATTCCTTTCGGATGCGGCTAATCAAAAGAAAATGTCAGCAGCCATGTTCAACGCTTTTGAGAAATACAAGAAAGAATTAGAAGGCATAGATTCTCAGGCAAAACCAATCAATGGAACAACAACTCCTGGAGACAGTTCAACTTCAACTACCGATGTGAAAGTTGAGACAACAAACGAGGATGTTTATTTCCGTGTACAGATTGAAACCTCAGAAACTAAAATTTCACCTGCCGCAGCCAAGTTCAAAGGTGTTTCTGTAAAAGAATATCAACAGGATAATTTATATAAATACACAGCCGGTGATTTTAAAAATGACTTTAAATCAGCAACTAGCTTAAAAAACGAATTGAGAGCGAAAGGATTCTCAAATGCATTTGTGGTAGCTTTTCAAAATGGCGAACGCATTAATTTGGAAAAAGCTATTAAATTAGCAGAAAAATAAAGGTTTTGAAGATATCTAAAGAACTGAAAGCTGGTGTCATCGCAATATTGGCAATTGGATTGCTTGTATGTGGCGTGAACTTTCTTAAAGGAAATTCGTTTTTCGGCGGAGACGATCAGTATACAGCCTACTTCCCAAATTCAGGTGGTTTAACACCGGCTACTTCTGTTTATGTAAATGGGGTGGGAGTTGGTAAAGTTCTTAGCGTTGAATACAATGAGAAAGGGGATTCCCTTTCCCGCGTTAAAGTTGTTTTCAACATCCAGGAAAGAAATTTTAAGATCCCGAGAGGTTCTAAAATCGAAATCGGTTCCTACGATTTATTTAATAAAGGTATTTTATTAGATATAAGCGGCGACTTGTCTAAAGGTTATTACAAAACAACTGATGTTATTCACGGAACTGTAGAACAGGCTATCCAGGATCGGGTTTTAACCTCTCTTAATCCTACTATAGCGAAGGTTGAAAACCTCATAAGCAATGTAGATAAAACAGTGGAATCGATGTCCGCTTTCTGGGATACTACAGCGAATTCAGAGATTAAAGAATCAATGGTTGAAATCAGACAAGCTATTAAAAGCTTTAGTCGGGTTGCAAATGAAGTAGAAGGCCTGGTGACTTCTGAAAAAGTGAAAATGAGTAAAATTTTCTCGAACCTGGAAAGCATTAGTTCTAACCTGAGACAGAGTAATGCTCAGATTTCCTCAATCATTGGAAACACGAAAAAGATTACAGACGATTTAGTGACAGCGGAATACAGCAAAACAATTGCTGATGCCAATAAAACCATTCAAAACCTGAACGTGATGTTGAACGACATTAATGAAGGAAAGGGAACCATTGGTAAACTTATTAAGGACGATGCAATGTATAACGAATTGGTAAAAACCAATAAAGAACTGCAGGAACTTGTAGATGATATTGAAATGCATCCGGAGAGATACATTCATTTCTCGGTTCTTGGCGCCAAATCAAAAGGTGTGAAGCTTACTGGCAAAGAAGAGCAGAAATTACGTAAAGTATTAGATAGTATTCCTGATTAATTAGATTGTATGATTTCTTCAATTATATTTTGTGTTCTGTTTTTCGGAGGATTCGGATTCTTCGGCTACAAAATGTGGCAAATTCGTCACGCTGTTTTACTTGGACGTGATGTAAACAGAT
>CBFGMW010000387.1:0-3594 GCA_965649925.1 uncultured Fluviicola sp. | reverse complement strand
ACAGGTTAAGGGAAAAAGGCTTTTCGATTATCGAAGGGCCTTTTTCTTTTTAGTTACTTTTGCAGAATGAAACAAGTAGACGTTCTTGTAATAGGTGCGGGTGCAGCGGGTTGTTTTGCTGCAATTCAGGCTAATCGTTTTCACTCTTCGGCATCTGTTGTTATCCTGGAAAAATCTCTGAATGCGCTTTCAAAAGTTCGTATTTCCGGTGGCGGGCGCTGTAATGTAACGAACGTTATTTCTGATCCGCAGGAGTTATCATTGCATTATCCCCGTGGACAGCGTTTCCTTAAAAAAGCATTTCACCAGTTTTCAAGTAACGAAATGAAATTATGGCTGGAAGAACATAATGTAAAACTGCGTCTTTATCCGGATGGCTGTTATTTCCCGGAATCAAATACTTCTGAAACCATTATTTCTCTTTTTCAAAACGAACTGAAAAGAGTCGATATCGCTATCGAATTTCAACAGGGAGTAACTGAAATAAGAAAAGAAGAGAATTCCTTCCTTGTTACTACGAACAAAGATTCCTGGCTTGCGAAAAACGTGATCTGTACAACCGGCGGACATCCGAAAATCAGTGGATTCTCCTACTTACGCTCATTCGATCTGAAACTGGTTGATCCGGTTCCTTCCTTGTTTACCTTTAATTTGCCTGATAATTCCATTGTAGATTTAATGGGAATTGTGAAGGAAGAAGCAATTGTTCGCCTGGTAGGAGAAAAGTGGAGTGGAGACGGACCGCTTTTAGTTACGCATTGGGGATTGAGCGGGCCTGCCATATTAAAATGTTCTGCTTTCGGAGCAAGGATTTTATCGGAAAAAGGGTACGAACACGAGTTTGTAGTGAATTGGACTGGTGGAATGAAGCCCGATATCGTATTTCAGGAGTTAAATGCTCAGTTGAAATCACAAAAGCAAATCGGGAATACTCCGCAATTCGGAATAAAATCACGGTTGTGGAATCATTTGCTCGAACGTTCTTCGATTCCTGCAGATGCCAGCTGGGTTTCATTAAGCGCAAAATCCATGAACAGATTGACAGAAACGTTGGTGAATTGTTCGTTTAAGATGAAAGGAAAAACTACCTTTAAGGAAGAGTTTGTGACTGCCGGAGGTGTTGATCTTTCTGAGATTGATGTTCAGACCATGCAGGCCAAACGAATTCCGGGCTTGTTTTTTGCAGGTGAAATAATGGACATTGACGGAATAACAGGAGGATTTAACTTTCAAGCTGCCTGGACCACCGCTTTTATCGCGGGAAAGTCAATTAAAATAGATGAATAATGAAAAAAATATGTTTAATAATGATGATTGTCGGAGGCCTGGCAATGTCATGCAGAACAAATAAGGAAGCTGTTGCAAATACGGGTACAACCGAGAATCCTGGAAAAGAACAACCTGTTGATGGCGGAATGGATTTACCAATTGTAGAAGGAATTGTTAAAATCAGTCCTGAATGCGGTGCTTACGTCCGGGTGACAAAAGGTGACGTAATGATTTCTTATTTGGTAGTGAATTTGCCGGATAAATATCGTTCCGAAGGATTGAGACTTCGTTTCAGCTACGAAAACGTAATGGCGAAACTTCCGGCTGGCTGTGAGTTTTTAAAACCGGTTTCAGCTTCAAACCTGGAAGAAATAAAATAAAGGTTATTGGTTAAGAACGGTGTTTATTTCAATAAAACTATGTTTTAATTGATTGATAAGATATTCAAACAGCGCTTGCTCTTCAGATGTAAGCGTTGTTTTGTCTCTAAACGTTTCTATCGTTGAGAGATCATCTAAAAGAGATTCATAACCAACCAATTGTACAGATGATTTCAATTTATGGCACACATCTGCAATTGCTGCCATCTCTGAATTCACGTAAGCCTCAGTCATTTTCTGAACGTCTTTACCCACTTCAGAAATATATAATCTGAGCATCTTTCTTTCAATAGTCGCATCGCCCGAAGAAAGGTGCTTCAGATAAGTGAGATTGATTGGTAACATTATCTTTTCTATCATGGCTCTAAAATTATTTGCTGCTTGAACTAAATCTAACCTAATTTTCTGACAATAACCTCACTGATCTTTTGAAAAGCGTTGTCATTCTTTGGAATAAAATGGAAAGTATCGGTTTCGTTTGTCAATAAATTGTGATTGGCCGAGTGAAGAATGAGTGTAATTCCCGGATATTTTATCTGGATTTGCTCAAGGGAATCTATTCCGAGCGTAGCATCTTTATATTTTTCCCCTAAAAAATTATCCATTAGAATAATGTCAGGAGTGTATCCATGTTCCAGCTTAACTTCAATCACTTCGGAAACAGGAAAAGATTCAATAAGGATTTTGTCGCCATGGATCTTTTTCAGATAAAATTCAAGCTGTCGCAGATAAACAGGATTGTCTTCGGCAACATAAATGATGAGTGGGGTCAGGTTCGGGTTTTGTTTCTTTTTAAAAAGTCCCATTTTTTCTGAATAAGATTCACGTAAAGTTAATTCAGAATCACTGACCGGTCAAGTACAATTATGAAGCAATACGGCTAAATGATTTGTATTTAAAGAGTTTGCATTAAATTTTCGTATAACCGGATCATGGCAAGTATATCTGATTTGAAAACTTTCTCGTCTGGCGTATGTACATGGTCTTCGGGTGCACCAATAAAGCACCAGTCGATGGGTAAACTTGCTTTTTGGAGAACGGAACCATCGCTTCCTCCAGCAGATTCTACTTCCAGTTGGTATTGAACACCCGATTTTTCTGCCAGATCAATGATTTTGTTTAAAAAACTTCTTCTCGGCAACATACTGTCGCGCATGGAAATAGCAACTCCTCCGCCATGAGTTACGTACGGAGTTACCCATGTAATATCACTGATCAATGCTTGCTGTACGCCGTATGTTTCAAATAAATACTTTGCAATAAACCCAACCGAGTTTCCGCCATGTTCTTCGTAGGTTGAAAAAACAATTGCACCGTTTTCCAATGTTTTAGCTACTTCCAATGCAGAAAAAACGCCCAAACGATTGTCCAGGTATGATGATTGAACATATTCGTCTGTCTCGCGGAAATTGTTTTTGAATGAAAGTAAAGTTCCTCTGTCGATAGCTCTGTCACAAACATAATGTGGAGAAAAGTGTCCGTCTTCGGTTTCGTTTAACCAGACTTCGGCCTCGAGTTCACCATCCGAATCTGATCCAACCAACAAAGTTCCTTCAATATTTCTTGGACCTCCAACACGAATCAGGTCATCTGCATAGCCTGCGGAATAACCAATTGTATCGATATGAGCGTAAATCGCGGTTTTCGGGCTGCCGAAAATCAGTACAATGTTGTCCTGCAACCACGATTCCTGCAAAATAACCGGCTGAGTTTTCCAGTGTTTGCTGTGTGACTCAACATATTTTAGAATGAATGCTTTGATTTTCCCTTCGTCGCTGGCTACACCTTGTATTTTAACCAGCTGTTTCAATAATTCAATGTTCTCTAATTCCATATTATTCTTGTAAATATCTGGTTTGTATCTCGTTTATCAGTTCTTCGTCCGAAACCGGGATCTCTACCGTAAACCGGCAAACACTGTTGATTTCCTGTTTGATGATCCTGC
>CBFGMW010000386.1:0-3603 GCA_965649925.1 uncultured Fluviicola sp. | reverse complement strand
AAGCGATGGCTGGCCGGGCGGAGGCGCTTCAGATGTTCGTTTAACTTCAGCACTTACAGACCGAATAATAGTAGCTGGCGGCGGCGGCGGTCAGGGCTGGTCGAACGGACCTGGCGGACTTGGCGGCGGTACAACTGCCGGTGATGGAACTGCTTCCTGGATTGCGAATACAAATGGAAAAGGAGCTACAGCTTCTGCCGGAGGAATAGGAGGTTTTTACAGCGGAAACGGTGGCAGTGCACCGAATGGAACATTTGGTGCAGGTGGAAACAGTGGTCCGTTAGATACATACTGTACCGGAGGTGCCGGCGGCGGCGGCTGGTACGGAGGTGGCGGCGGTTATGTTTCTGCTGGCGGTGGCGGATCGAGCTACATTTCATATCCCGGAACAACCAACGCGTCAACAGTATCAGGAACTCAGGCCGGAAATGGAATTGTAATCATTACGGTACTTTGTTCGTCAATTAATCCAACAGTTTCTGCAACTTCAATTTGTGAAGGAAATTCAGTAACGCTTTCTGCGTCATCTTCGAATGGCGGGACAATTACCTGGAATAATGGTGTAATAAATGGAACTCCTTTCGTTCCGGCTTCAGGGACATTAACATATACAGCAACTAGTTCCGCAATCGAAGATTGTGGTTTCAGCACGGATATTACAGTAAATACAGTGCCAACCGCAGATGCGGGTGCAGATCAGGATGTTTGCGATGGTGAAGAAGTTACTCTTACTGCAACGGGAACAGGAATATTCTCATGGGATAATGCCGTGAATCAGGCAACTCCTTTCACGCCAACCACAACAACAACATATACTGTAACTGTTGATAACGGAACATGTACTGCAACAGATGAAGTTACAGTAACAATTCATGATATTCCAACCGCCGATGCAGGATCTGACCAGGAAATCTGCGATGGTGAAGAAGTGACTTTAACCGCAACCGGAACCGGAATGTTCTCATGGGATAACGGAGTAAATCAGGCAACACCATTCACTCCGGCTTCAACAACTACTTATACTGTAACTGTAGATAATGGTTCTTGTACGGCATCAGATGAAGTACTAGTGACGGTAGATGCATTACCGGTTGCTACGGCAAATCTTTCGGGCGTGGCGGTACTTACCGCAGGACCTGCCGGTCAAACATACCAATGGTTCGATTGTGCTGGCGGAACACCGGTTTCAGGGGCAAATGCCATGACTTTTGTTGCAACGGCAAACGGAAGTTATAAAGTGGTCGTTACCAACGCGGCAGGATGTTCAGATACTTCTGCGTGTATCAATGTAACCACTTTGGGAATAGATGAAAGTGCAGCATTGGAAGGAATTACATTTGTACCGAACCCAACAAACGGACAAGTAATTATTTCCATGCCGGCAGCAATTACAGGAACAATAAATGTTTTTGATGCACAAGGCAAATTGGTTCTGGCAGCAGGAACTGTTGAAAACGGATCTTCTTTTGATCTTTCAAATGTTCAGTCGGGAATTTATATGATTCAGATTCAAACCATGAATGGTATCGGAATGAGCCGAATAATTAAGAATTAAATAAACACAACACCAAAAATTAGGGGCAGGTCACGACCTGCCCCTACTTGATTTTACATATACCTGGTTTAAACATTAAAATTTTCCATCCCAATTCCGTTTAACGAAGCCAGGAAATCGAGCAGATGCTGATTGAAAACATCCGGTTGTTCCAGGTTTGAAACATGCCCTGCACGATGAATCACAGCCAGAATCGATCCGCGAATTTCCTCATGCATGGCTTCAGATTGTTTGAGTGGAGTTACGGCATCATCGCTTCCGCAAATAATCAATGTTGGAATTTCGATATTTTTTAAGGTGGAGCAAGTATCCGATCTATTCGCCAGTGCGATTAATCCGGCAGTAATAATGTGTTCCGAATTTGCGAAAACTACAGTACGCAATTCTTTAACAAGCTCCTGTTTTGTATAGAGTGAATCTTCGTTAAAAACACTTTTGATAAACTTCTCATTAAACTCCTCAGGACCTTTCGCCTTGATCTCGTTGATAGTATCCAGCCGTTTTGTCTTTGCTTCCGGCGTATCTGCAATACATTGCGTATCACACAATATCAAAGCTTCAAAACGATCAGGAAATTTTTGCTGAGCATCAAGCGCAATGTAACCGCCCATAGATAAACCGCAAAGAATGGCTTTATCAATTTTGAGGGAATCCATCAATTGGATCAGATCATTGGTAAATAACGAAATGCTTAAAGGAGTTTCTTCATCTTTAGATTCGCCAAATCCCCGAAGATCTATTGCAATTACGCGCTGTGAGGGCTTTAGGAATTCGATTTGCGATTTCCACATAGTTCTGTTGAACGGAAATCCGTGCAGGAAAATGACCGGAACATCGCCGGTGCCAAAATCGTCGTATGACAATGTAAAGCCAGACACCGAATGTGCCGACTGATATCCTGGAATTTCCATTTTCATGATTCAATCTTTAATAAAGCTCTCCGGAGAGCAATCTCTCACACCAAAGTATTCCAACCGAAATACTTTTCCAACCCACAGGGTAAACGTACAAAGGAATGCTACGAATCAATTACGTTATTATTGGTAATAGTTGCAAAAAACACAGATAAGGTTTAGATAAAGGGATTGATTTTGTAGAGAGACTTACGTTGCAAAACCAAGCTAAGATTTATATTGCCACGAATACCGAATTGAAATTATCACTAAACACATTAGAATGCTCCCGTCATGGCGGGCAGCGAATTCGTAGCAATTACGCTTATTATAGACAAGGCGATTTGCAGCGGAGGATTCCAGTTCTGATGCTTCGAGGTGCAATCCTGCGCTAACTCCCTTGAAAGTAGCGTGCACGCCCAGTTCTGTGAAATCCTTTACAGAAATGGGGTTTATACAATAATTCCCGGCATTTGTGTAAGAAATCTCATTGAAATAAGGGCAATCTTTGTAGAACAAAGGGTTTAGGTAAAAGATATACGATGGGATAACCAAACTGAATAAAAACCAAGAGAAAGCGATTAATTTATTTAATCAGAATATCAAGACTTCATTTCGGTTCTTAATCAGTCACTAAAAACAGTTATAAATCATTTAGGTGATCGTACCTGTTAAATTCCATCCAAAAAGGCGCAATCCGAAAGGGTTGCGCTTCTTTTTTTTGATATCGCAAGTAGTTTCTGATTCTGTAAATTTTGTAAGAATTTCGAAAAAACGTGTAAAACTTTTGAATTGCTAGGCACGCATATTTGTTCGAAAGATGTTAACCTTTTAATTTTTGAATTATGAAAAAAGATGTTTTATCCTGCTTGTCGATGTCGCTTCTGATAGTCGTTTTTGCTAGTTGTAGTGATTCGAAATCAGAAAAAGTTGACGACGCAGCGGCGGAAGTTGAGCAGCAGAAAGAAGAGCTGCGCGAAGCTCGGGAAGAGTATGACAGAGAAGTAGAAAGCTATCGTGAAGCTATGAGAACGGATCTCGAAAACAACAAACAGCGAATTGCTGAACTCAGAGAAGAGAAGATCCAGGCTAAGAACAATGTATTGCTGAGAGAAATGCAAAAATTGAAGAACTCGAGCGACGAAATACAGAATT
>CBFGMW010000385.1:0-3604 GCA_965649925.1 uncultured Fluviicola sp. | reverse complement strand
GTCTCATTCTTTTTCCGGCGAGTTCGGCACTTTTCTCTTCGTTGTCGGGCTTTTGAGCATTATACACCACATCGTGATAGTAAAGTGTGAACAGAACTGTTTCCCAGTGTTGAATTTGGTCTTTCACTTCGGTTAATTGAACCAGCAGATTTTTAAGATGATCTAAAGTGTGATAATGCCTCGATTTTTCGGAATAGGCCGTCTCAATTTCCAACCAAAGTTCATTGATTTGACTTTCGTTTTTAGTGTAGTTTTCAAGAAGTCTGATAAAAGTTTCTTTCAGCATGATTCTTTTGTTTCCTTAAATAGGCTTTCGAAAGATAATCAACATTTTTACCATTTCGCGGTCATCATTCTCCCACTCTTTGCCAATTCGTATGAATTAATTCCTTTCAGATAAAAGCGCCTTCTGTTTGCGTCTACGCGTTGCAGATTCTCTTCTGAAATGTTTCCGTCCCAGGTTGTAAAATAGGTTTGTTTGTATTCCTGCATTTGAAATTGCTCGTACCAGAACATCATGTGTTCCGGAAGATAGTCGCCGGCTTTTACAAATTCAAAAATCTCGTTGTGATATCGCTCATTTTCTTTCAGGCGGAGATTATGATGCAGGATTGCCCAAACTTTGTCGTATGCCTCATACCCAACATGCTCTTCTGACGGAAAGCCCATTTCCTGAATACATTCGTACAATAAATTCCAGTTTGAACTGTCGAGATCAAAACGGTTTTCCGGAAGTTTTGATTTGTCAAGAGCATATTTCCCCTTGTACTCCCGGTTATTTCGAATGATGTATTGATCAATAAACATCAGGCTGTCAATAATGTCGATAAACTGGTGATTTACGCGCTCATTGAATTTCGAAAGGAAGTAATCTGTGCTATCAGCCAGTTGCTGGTAATAAACAGAATTTTTAAAGTCTTTCGATTTGGTTTGAATAAATTCCTTTTTTCCGGAATTTATAATGATCATTTTGCCGAATTCATAAGCATCGGCAAATGAGTTGGTTTTAATTGCAATCTGGTATGCACTTTTGTATTTGTCGGAATGTACATAATCAACAGTTTTGAATGCCGCTTTATAAGATTCCAAAGCTTCCTGGTTCTTGTGAATGTATTCCAAACTATCTGCCTGGTTGCACAACATGTAGTATTCCACGTAACTCTGAGAAATGGCCGAACTCCCAAAAGAAACGAGCAATAAAATAAGGGTAGTAAGTTTAATCATACAGTGCAATAAGTAAACAACGCGTTTAGGTTACTCAATCATCAACCCTGCTTTTGTCAATTCCTTTTAAAGTCTGATCCAATGTTTCTGCATCTTTGAAATAAGGACAAATAATATCCAGAAATGTATTGGCTGTTTCCGGAGAATCAATATCAACGTAAAATCCGCCTGCTTCCGATCTGAAATCGACGTGTTTGAGCAGTTCTTTATTCTTTTTTTCAAGTAGTTGAATAATTACACCTTCCCAGGTATAGCCGCTGCCTTCAAACTGATATTTTTTAAATACAGGATCAAATAATTTATAAAGTTCCTGCCCTTCCAAAGCAGCCATAATGGTAATGTCGCCGTCGGTATATACCTGAACAAAAGGGAATTCATGGATGATATCGTAATCTGATTCGCTTACAACAGCAGGAATTTCCTCTTTCGTTGGTTCTGTCTGCGAATAGGTATTGAATGACAGCAGCAATCCGAAGAATAAAACTTTTTTCATAATTGAATTGTTCATATTACCTGAGTTGTGTCTTTATACTTGTCGGAATAAACATTTATTATTTCAAATGATTTTCCAAATCCATTACCTGGTGTAGAATTCTTATTATCTCCAACTGGTTCTGCTTTCGATTAACTCTATAAAAAATAAGATGCGATTTAACCTTTGAACGGAAATAACCTTTTCTGATATGGCCACAATCCAATCCTGATTCAGGATTTCGTGTGAGATAATCTATTTCTTCGAAAATCAATTCCAGATATCTGTTTGCCTGATCATGTGACCAATTCTCAACCGTATAAATCCAAATATTCTCCAGATCAATTCCTGATTCACGACTTAATTTATAATTCATTTATCAGAATGCTTAATATTCAGATTCTCAATAAATGATTTTCGATCAAAATTTTCAATAAATCCTGATTTCTCGCCTTTTTTAAGTTCAGAAATAAGCTCAGATTTCTTAGTTTCTTCTAATTCAAACATTCGCAAAGCAGCGCGGACAACTTCGCTTGCAGAAGAAAATCTACCGGTTTTAACTTGCTTACTGATGAAATCATCAAAATAATCACCAAGTAAAATTGAAGTGTTTTTTGCCATGTTCCTTTTTTTCTGCAAGATACCAAGATTTGGTATTCTTTCAAAGAAACAACATTAATTCTTCTTTTTTAGAATACCAATGATCCTGTCTCCCAAAAAAATCAATACAATGATTGAAAACAATACCGCATCTTTCTCCCAAGCTTTGTAAAGTAAAACTCCCATTAAAGGAAGTGCTAAATAGTTGCTGATTTTCGAAATAATTCTCAATCTTTCTTTGGTTTGGATGGAGAGTCCGGCAGAAATCCGTTCATTCATTTTCAAAAAGAGTACTCCAGCCAAATTGGCCAATGCAAAAATAATTGTGAGCAGTAAAACTGTGATTGTTAAGCCGCGCGCGGTCCCGCTCTCAGTAAAAACGGAGATCAAAAACCGAATACAGAACCAGATCACTGCAAGGATGATTATTGGTCTGAAAATACGGTTCCAAAGCTGGGCTAAAAATTGGGTTCTGGTCATTGATTTAAATTAAGCCGGTTTCCTGCAAACGATCATAAAGAAAGGAAAACTTTCTGTGATTTCCAATGCCTCAACTAAACCGTAAGCGTCGAATTCTGCATGAACAGCTTCTTCGTCGTAGAAATACATCTGTACGCCTTCGAAAATTTCGTAACGATTCCTGCCCAGGAATTTTCCCTGACCAAAAGTATGCGCTGTTGTGTTAATTGCAATGAAAACCATTAATCCATTCGCCGTAAGCTGGTTGTAGCAATCGGCAATGAGTTTTTTTCTATCGTTGCTATCCAGTAAATGAATGAGCGCATAACAGAAAATTCCGTTGTAATAGTTTTGGTCAAAGGGCATTTCAGTGACTGATCCGTGGAAGATCTTCAAATCTTTTCCAAAGTGTTTTTCGGCTAGTTCAACGGCTGTTTTTGAGATCTCTATTCCGGTAACATCCATTCCGGCATCTGAAAAAACGCGTGCATTTCGTCCGTAACCAATTCCCGGAATGAGTACACTTTTAATATTATTTTTTAAGAACAGGTCTTTTGTTGTAAGGGCCGATTCTGCGGGTTCAAAACCCCACATTTCCTGTCTTTCGCTAAATACAGATTCCCAGAATTCGTCTCGCTTTTCTTCTTTCATGCTGCTTGGATGGCTCTATCCGTACAAAGTTTAACCAGGAAGGGTTTTCGCCAGTTTTTTCGCTGCTCTTTTTAATCTCGCGGAACTTTTCAATAAAACGACAGCCTTGTCGCCTGATCCAACACAAATTTTAGCTGCATCCGGTGAAATCCAGAGAAATGTAGGAGCATACTCTCCGTTGTAAGAAGTTATCCTGAT
>CBFGMW010000384.1:0-3617 GCA_965649925.1 uncultured Fluviicola sp. | reverse complement strand
CAAGCGATTACAGAGGCATGTACAATGTAGCAAACAGCGCTAACGGGCAATACGGCACAAGCAGTACACCAGGTGGTACAATCGTAATCACATCTCACAACACTTCAACAAACGAGATTGTTGGTACGTTTAATTTTGTAGCAAAGCCAAATCCCGGAAACACGAATACAAACTCGTATAATATTACCAACGGTTCTTTTTCGGTTCATTACAATTAATTTCTGAAATATTTTGAAACAAAAAAGTCGGGATGAATAATTATTCACCCCGACTTTTATATGTTACCATCCCGGCAAAATTACTCCCAAAAGAAAATACCTTCAATAACCCTTGCACCATAAGGTTCACCTTTCATTTTCTCGGTTAATTCATCTCTCAGTGACTTAGGAGTGTATTCCTTCCCTTTAATCTTCGGTTTAGATAATTGCTCTGCAGTTGGATCTACTTTTTCAACTGATGTCGCAAAATAAACTATTCCACCATCTTCCGTAGCCAATCCAAGAACGGCTCCCGGTAATCCGCCGATGATTTCCGGACCAACTGTAGGAACAATGTCCGTTGTAAACCAGGCATAAATATTCGTCGTGTCGTTCTTTTCCCAAATGGCACGTGTACACTCATATCCGGCAATGTTTCTCGTTTTATCGGTAATTTTCCATTGACGATCAACTGTTGAATCCTGGAGAATAATAGATGTCCCCCAAAAATCATAATATACTTCGCGCTTATCTGCCTTCCAATTCATGTAAACAGTATTCTTCATCGTCATCCAACTCATCGGATCGCCGCCTTCAGGAGCAACATACGAGAACAGACTTACCGAATCATTGAAGTAAAGCGAAAAATTATCTATCTTGATCTTATTCTTCTCGTCAATCATTTTGCGCATTCTCTCGTCGTCGAATTGTTTGTACAGGTTTGTTCTTCGCTCAAAGTTAATTTTTCCGCGTGTTAGAATTTGCCCGTAACCGGTTGTTGCTGCCACCAGGCACAAAACCGCAATTAGTTTACCACCAACCTTGCTCATCTTCTTCTTTTGTATGGTTGTTATTAAATCTCAATGTCACTTTCGCCATGAAATAACGACGAATCACGTTCACGTTCTGATCCACGATCACGTTGTTGTTTACCGTACGATAATTGGAAATATTCTGGTTCAAAATATCGTAAGCTTCAATTCCAACTAATAAATTACCTGTTTTCAGGAACGAACGTTGAATGGATGCATTCCAGATCACATAATTCACGTTATAACCGGCAGTTCTACCTGTGTTGATGTTGTATGTCGCATCTGTCTGAATAAACCAACGGTATGGTAAAGTCCAATCTACCGAACCACTCAGGTTATAATTGGTATATGGCTGGCTTGAGAACGAACTTAAAGTATTTGAAGGAGCATTGTAATCAATTCCACCCGTTAAATCCAGGTTCAGTGAATCACCGTTGTATTGCAACGACAAATCGCCGCCAATTCCTGTATTTTTTGAAATATTCTTTTCCAGATTGATGTAATTCTCCGTGCTTGTAAAGTTCCCGTTTATGTTGATATTGATACGTGTGTCTTTTAATTTCGGAATAGGAATTCCTGTTCCCGCCCAGTAATAGGTATACATCGCGTGATCAACATTGATCGTCTGACTTAGTGTTCTACCAATCGTATCATAGGTTGTTGAGCTGCTGAACGCATTTTGCTGATACGTTAAGTTTAATCCGGAATAAACATAGAATCCGGACAATCCTCTCCACATGTTGTGATTTGCATTAATTGTATGCGAATAGTTCGGACGAAGCGATGCATTACCAATTTGTAAAAAGTTTGGATTCGAATTATCGCGAACCGGTTGCAATTGTGTAACACTCGGCAGCGAAGAATTGGTATTGTACGTTACACGTAAACGGCTCGATTGAGAGAACTTGTAAGTCAATACAACACGTGGCAATAGGTTATTCAAACTTTGCTTAATCACCGTATCAGTGAAAATATTTCGGTTGTCAATAGCAATTGTTCTCACACGTGTTCCGAAAGAAATACGTGCTTTTGCATTTTCGTAAATCCCGAATACCCCAGCTCTGTGCTGAACACGATCCGTTTCAAATTGGTTCGAGAACAACGTGTCCAGATCTGAATACGTACCATTCGTACCGTTGTAAGTGAATTTACGCTGATCGTTTGAATTCGTGTACAATTCATACTCGAACTCCGTTTTCCATTTTTTGCTGATAGGTTCAACATAATCTACATAAGCCGTATTGGCGATACTGTTGTTCCGGGTTTCTTTTTTCTGATCGAAAGAGTAGTTAGTATTATTTGTTATAGCTTCCCTGTCAATTGTATTCAAATATCCATCTGAATTATCATCTCCGGTTGTCAGCTTATATCTCGCAATCAACCGACGGTTTTTCTTCATAAAATCGCGAGTCAGTTTTGCAGTTGTGGTAGTACTGAAACCAGATGAATTCGTTGTGTTCAGCAAGTTCGTAGTACGCGTCAAACTGTCGTTTTCAGCTAAGAAATCAGAAATTGTTGTAAGATCCTGTTCGTTCTTATACATACTGATCTTTGGTTCAATCTCCAATTTAGTCAATGAATCAATTTGTTGTGTGAATTTCAAACCGATATTGTCTTGCTGATAAGTCGTTAGATTGTTTTCGTCAACATCTGTTGTATATGACGTATCTGTCAGGATGTATTGTGAACGACTGTTTGAATTTGATTCCAGGTTATAGGAAGTATGACTGTAATTCAATCTGAATCGACCACCTTTCCAAACTTTTTGATCCAGGTAAAAACCAGCTTTTAAAGATTGTGGAATTCCCGCATCGCTATTGATTGAAACGTCATCACTGCCTCCGTAACCGTTATTGTCATCACTTTCATTCCCCCAATCTGGTCGGTCAGTAATCCCAAATTTATTCAGGTCATTTCCGTTCAAAGTGGTTTTGGGAGTATTGGAGCCAAGTCCGTAAACTGCAATTTTCTGATTTGCGGAATACCTGCTGACCAAAAATTCACTTTCATAGAATCCGGTATTGGGTTTCCCAAACTGGTTCAGCCCTCCGGCGGCATCTGCTTTTCCAAAATACCCTTTCTTGGCTTCGTCCTTGAGTTTCAGATCGAGTACCTGAATTTTATCATCCGTACCATCTTCAGCATCTTTTTCATAAACTTTCACTTCGTCTACTCCGTCTGCTGCTAAGTTTTTAGTAGCAATTGTTGGATCTGAGCCAAAAAACTCATCGCCGTCAACTAAAACCTGACCAATTTCTTTTCCCTGGTTGGTGATTTTTCCACTCGCATCGATAGTCATCCCGGGTAGTTTCTTTATCAAATCCTCTACTACGGCATTTTCTTTCAGCTTAAAACTGTCGGCTATGTAAATAAGGGTATCTCCGCGATAATGAATCGGATTCTTATTTGCATAAATAACAACTTCTTCAATTTCAGTTGATTTCTCCGGCATGGCCAGCGGCTGCAGCTCGCGGGGTCCGGTGGATCGCTGCCGTCCATTGTGGCGGCCCCCCTTCAGCCCGCCGCCGGCGACACGGCCAACCTGGCGAAGATCTTCCTGCCGCCGCGGCTGCTCGTTCCCACGCGACTCTGGTTCCGCTGGTTGTCG
>CBFGMW010000383.1:0-3622 GCA_965649925.1 uncultured Fluviicola sp. | reverse complement strand
ATAAAATTCATAGTAGTTTTCAGTAACTTCATAGCCATGTGAATTAATTTCATAGGCTTGTGCAGAGAATTCAGAGACGTGTGCAGATAATTCAAAGCCATGTGAAACAAATTCAAAGACGTGTGCAGACAATTCAAAGGGGAGTGTTGGGAGTGTTCAACGAACTGTGTCATTGTTGTCATCCATTCCAATAATACCTCCAAAAATGAATCAGTTTCCTATCCCGTAAATTGTATCTTTGGCCGCAGGCGAACCCCACAATACGCCCGTAAATGCAATGAATGGTTTAAAATACATAACACTTGTACTCTTTGTTTTATGCGGGATCCAAACCTTTGGTCAAACCAATAAAAGTGTTTCGGATGCCGAACGTCATGCACGTTATCATTTAAGTATCGCTGAAAAGTTAATTCTTACAAATGCCGATTCCTCGCTGTTTCATGCATTGCAAGCAAAAAAACACCTTCCCGAAATCAAAAAAGCCGAACTGAAAGTTCAGATTCTGCAAGCTGTTGGAGAAGGGTACAGGTTTACCGACGATTTAACGAATGGATTGAAGTATTACCTCAAAGCCAAGTCGATGGTAGATTTGGCAATGGCAGATAAGCCCGGCATCAATCTGAACCTGCTCCGGGCCGATGTGCGCATTAAGATCGGAACACTCTATCTCGCGCTCAAGAATTTTGCAACCTGTATTGCTTATGAGGAAGAAGCCCTGGAAATATTGGAAAAAGCCGACAAACAGACTCCGAAACCGGAATTAGCCGTTCGCAAACTGAAGGTTTACAACAATATGGCAGCTGCGTTTATCAGTCAGCAGGATTTTGAAAAAGCGCTGGTTTATTTCCGCAATGCGCTCGATCTGAATGAAATCGTTGACGATGCCAGCTTTGAAGGATCGATCCTGAACAATATCGGGATCTGTCATTTGGAACTGAAACAACTCGACCTCGCAAGTCATTACTTTCAAAAATCACTCAGTATCAGAACAGAGATCAAGGATTTGAAAGGGCAGGCTCAAGTATTGAATAATCTAGGCAAGAACGAAGCGTTGCGGCACGATTTCAAAAGAGCATTGAACTATTTTAACCGGGCACATGAGCTGAGTGAGAAAACAGGAAACAATGCTTCGAAGCTGGTTTCGCTGGAATCGCTTTCACTGATTCACGACAGTTTGGGAAATTACAAAGAAGCGCTTCGTTATCACCGCGCATTCAAATCGCTGAACGATCAGATCTTCAACCTTGAAACCAAAACCTCCATTGCTGCCCTGGAGCAGACACATCAGCGCGAACAGGATAAAAAAGCATACGAATTGAAGTTGAAGCAGAACGAATCAGACAAGCTTCGCAGCCTGGTACTGGTGGTGGCGCTTTTCCTTGTTCTGGTCGTAGCCGTACTAATCATTTTTGTTATGCGCAGCCGGATCCGAACTGCAAGGCTTAACGAAGAAAAATTGACACTTGAACGCGAAAACCTCGATTTAACGCATAAAACACTCGAAGACAACCTCGAATTTAAAGAGCGCGAGTTAACGGCAAAAGCATTGTATCTTTTGAAGAATAACGAACTTATGACACGGGTTACCGATAATCTCCAGAAAGTGAAACACTCACTCAATAAAGAGAACTATCAATTGATCCAGGAAATAATCAATGATCTTCAAACCGGTCAGCGGAGCCAGGGCTGGGATGAATTCGAGATGCATTTTACGCGCGTACACTCTCAATTCTACCAGGCACTGCAGGAGAAATTTCCGTCGCTCACCTCCAACGAAAAGAAACTGTGTGCTTTCCTGCGTTTAAATATGTCCACCAAAGATATTTCAGCGGTAACCAATCAATCGGTAAACAGCATTACCGTTGCCCGAACGCGTCTCCGCAAAAAACTGGGTATAGACGGCGAAGACGTACACCTGATTAATTTCCTGATGAACTTAGAGAATTGCTGATCAATCACAAGTTACCGTGAGGAACCAACAATAGTATCGGGATTCGGGTTTCGCCCTTCGGAGGGGAGTTCTGTATATTAAACACCCAAACTTCTGTTATAGGATTTATATTGCTACGAATGCACGAATTGAAATTATCATTAAGCATATTTGAATCGGCCACTAGTGGCCGCGAATTCGTGCATTCGTGGCAATTCTTTTTATAATATCAATTCTGATATAAACGGCTGGGTGCGTTTGATACATAATTACCCTTCGAAGGCTATGTATTGAGCCTGCCAAAATCGGGATTAACGCTTACGCCGAAGCTTCAGCGTAGGTGCTAAGGGGGAGGGCAGAGGATTTGAAGAAGATAAGACCGGGCATCCATACATCAGAACCCTTCACGTTCCTTCAACCATTCATCCCATTCATAACTCATAACGCAGTATTCGTGTTTCATTTCATAAACACCTGTTTAAAAGACCTTTAATTAATCCTGTATTGTAAATGTAATACCCTTTCTTCATCATGTACTGTCTTTGTAATGAGAGAAATAAACCTTCTCCGGATGAATCATTTTACTTTCGGCTCAGGGTTGTGAAGAACCATTTTTAAAGATGTTCCGCAATCCGGCTTTAACTTATTATACAGAATCAAAATGAAAAAGAAAGTAGTAATCATTGCGGGATTTGTAGCATTGTCACATGTCAGTTTTTCCCAGTTCATCGTTAAGAATTCCTATTTCGAAACGCAGGGAGTTTCAAATAGCGGAGAAGTAGCCGGTTATGAAGAATGGACAGGTCCTTTTTCCATCTGGACACCCGAAACCCAGCAA
Organism: uncultured Fluviicola sp.; assembly: GCA_965649925.1. Taxonomy (GTDB): domain Bacteria; phylum Bacteroidota; class Bacteroidia; order Flavobacteriales_D; family Crocinitomicaceae; genus Fluviicola. The sequence continues at coordinate 854 of CBFGMW010000383.1, read as the reverse complement.
GTAGAAGTAATTGGCGGAATTGCTCCCGGAAACGGAGTAGGTGGAGGAGTAACCTTTTCATCGAACGGGAACTTCCTTTCAGGATCTGCACTCGCAACTGATAAAGTTGAAATGGCACGTTACAACAGGTCAACCGATACCTGGACTACCCTGGGAAGTCTTGGTGTTGCAATGGATACAGCGCGAAGCGGCGGATATTGTATTTCCGGTGATGGAAACACAGTAGTAGGAAATGCATGGGTTGGTGGTTCTACAAACGCAGTTGCCTGGAACGAAACAGAAGGAATAATTGATTTGGGAACATTGTTCGCCGCAAGAAGTACGCGAGGAAATGTTGTAAGTCATGACGGATCTGTAGTTGCAGGCTGGCAGGATTTCAACGGCCCCTGGAAATCGGCGGTATGGAGAAAAAATCCAGCCGGTGGCTACTTCCCGAACGAATACATTTTACTGGACCCCAACGGTGATCCGAATGATGAGTACAACCAAATGGGAGAGTGTACTGCAATTTCAAGCGATGGAAACTGGATTGGCGGCGCAGGCGATTATGCTAACAATAACAACGCATGGATCTGGAGCCAGGCAACCGGAGTGGTAGATCTCGGAACACTTTCTCCCGGAGCTCAGGCTTACGTTGCAGCTCTAAGTAATGACGGTTCCGTTGCAGTTGGTCGTATCCAGATCGGGCCATGGGATCCGGAAATTCCGTTTATCTGGACACTGGCAACCGGAATGGTAAACCTGAATGATTATGCACATGATGTTTTGGGACTGCAAACAGGAAATAAATTAATCTACTCGGCAAACTGCATGTCGGCAAGTGGAGATTACATTGCCGGTTACGGATATGATAC
>CBFGMW010000382.1:0-3645 GCA_965649925.1 uncultured Fluviicola sp. | reverse complement strand
AGGAGCCGGATTAATCGGAGGTTCACTTGCTTTGTCATTACGCAAAGCCGATTTCGCTTCAGATATTGTCTCGGCTCATTTCAATGACGAAGAAACCAGGATTATTCTGGATCGGAAAATTGCAGATCGGGTACTCTCTTTTGAAGAAGTTTGCGCTCAGTCAGAACTGATAATTCTTGCCGTTCCGGTAAACACTATTGCCGTTCTTCTTCCGAAAATCATGAATCTGATCTCGGACAAAACGATCGTAATCGACGTTGGTTCAACAAAAAAAACGATTTGTGATTCTTTAAAGGAGCATCCGCGGCGAAAACAATTTGTAGCTGCACACCCAATTGCCGGAACAGAAAACAATGGTCCTTCAGCCGCAGTTGACAACTTGTTCCATGAAAAACTGAATATTATTTGCGAACCGGAAGCCTCGCATCCGAAAGCTGTGGAACTAGCAAAAAGATTATTCTCAGCAGTCGGAATGCATACGATAGAAATGTCAGCTACCGATCATGACAGGCATTTGGCCTATGTCAGTCATCTTTCTCATATTTCATCATTTATGCTCGGTTTAACCGTTTTGGATATTGAAAAAAACGAACAGAACATTTTTAATCTTGCAGGTTCCGGATTTGAGTCCACGGTACGTTTGGCGAAAAGTTCACCGCAAATGTGGGCACCCATTCTGATCCAGAATAAACAAAATATCGTTAAAGCACTCAACAGCTATATTGAAAACTTGCAGTTGATGAGTAACTTTATTCAAAATGAACAAACAGATGAAACTATTGCTTTACTGGAACAGGCAAATGCAGTAAGAAAAGTGCTTAACAAAAGTATGCTTCAACAAGCTCAACAACCAATACAAAATCACCTTTAGAAAAACGAAAAATGGAAGTAAAACTAAACATAGAAAAATTCGAAGACTGGATCAAGCCAACTGTCGACAATGTACTCATCAGCGGGCCTTGCAGCGCTGAAAGCGAAGAACAAATGCTGGCCACAGCAAAGGGAATTGCCAGTGAATTTCCGAATAACATTTTCCGGGCCGGGATCTGGAAACCGCGCACACGTCCAAATGCGTTTGAAGGTGTTGGATCTGTTGGTTTGGAATGGATGCAAACCGTGAAACAGGAAACCGGAATGCGTACCGCAACCGAAGTTGCTAACGGAAGACACGTGGAAGAATGCTTAAAAGCCGGAATTGACGTTTTATGGATCGGCGCCAGAACGACGGTAAACCCGTTCTCAGTTCAGGAAATTGCTGATGCTTTAAAAGGAGTAGATATCCCCGTCCTGATAAAAAATCCCGTAAATCCTGATCTGCAATTGTGGATTGGCGCACTGGAACGGATCAATCAGGCAGGAATTACGAAAATCGGAGCAATACACCGCGGATTTTCTTCGCTCACGAAAAGCAAATACAGAAATACTCCAAATTGGAATATGGCAATTGAATTGAAGCGTCTTTTGCCCGAACTACCAATTATTTGCGACCCGAGTCACATTGGCGGAAAACGGGAACTCATAGAACCGCTTTCACAAAAAGCGCTAGATTTAGACATGAACGGTTTAATGATCGAAACACATATCAATCCGGCAGTTGCGCTGAGTGATGCGGAACAACAACTGACTCCTGACAGCCTGATTGGCATGATCCATCGATTAATCTTACGTCAACAGCACGCCCAAAACGCTCCGGCAGAAAAGAAACTAAGCGATCTGAGACGAAAAATAGATTTGGTAGATGTTAAACTGATTAATCTCATCAGCGAGCGCATGCAAGTTATCCAGAAAATCGGTGAATGTAAACGCGATAATGGAATTACGATTTTACAGGTCAACAGATGGGATGAAATCCTGAAAAACAGATTGAAGCAAGCTGGTGAACTGGGCCTGAATGAATCGTTTGTAACGAAAATCCTTGTGGCACTGCACGATGAATCGATTTCCAAACAGACAAAAATTCTTAATAACGGGAATCTTCCTGCTCTTTAATTTGTTCATTTTGAAACAATAATTGTAATTTTGCCCACTATGAAAGTTGATGTAAATACAGTTGTTACCTTGAATTATTCATTGAGCGACAGCGACACAAAAGAGCACATTGAGGCTACTTCGAATGATCATCCAATGCAGTTTTTGTATGGAATTGAAAGATTATTGCCAACGTTTGAAGAAGAAATTCACGGTTTAACTGCCGGAGAAACTGCGCAATTCACCATTCAAAGTGCTGACGCTTACGGTGAACACTCTCCCGAGAAAATTGTTCCGATTCCGGTAAACGTTTTCCATGATGAAAATGGAAAACTGGATGAAGAACATATCAAAGTTGGTGCTTTATTGCCAATGTCCGACAGTGAAGGAAATCACATGACGGGCAGAGTTTTGACAATTGACGAGAATGAAATTCAAATGGATTTCAATCATCCGTTAGCCGGTTCAAATCTTACGTTCGACGTAACAATATTAAACGTTCGTGAAGCAACTCAGGATGAAATCTCACACGGACATACACATGGTGCACACGGACATCACCATTAAATTGAAAAGTTAAAAGTGTTTGAGCAAAATCACTTTCAATTTTCAAATCCATATTAAATAATTAAGGAGCGGAATTATATGAATTATAAGATCGCTCCTTTTTCTTTTCGTATACCTCACAACTTTTACATTCTCCATTTTCAATTTTCAATTCCCTAATGACTATCTTCGCACCACATATTCACATATATGATCAAAGTCGAAAATCTCGTAAAAACCTTCGAACTGAATCGTCAGCAGCGTAAGGAACTGAATACCAAAGACAAAACATTTACTGCAGTTCAGGATGTTAGTTTTACCTGCGAACCAGGGAAAATCCATGCATTGCTTGGAGCAAACGGAGCAGGAAAGACCACTACCCTTCGCATGATGTCGACTATTTTCAAGCCTACTTCAGGTTCTATAGAAATAGCCGGAATTGATGCATTGAAATATCCGGAAGAAGCAAGAAAACACATTGGATTTTTAACCGGTTCTGCCGGCTTGTACGCGCGTTTAACACCAAATGAATTAATCGACTATTTCGGTTCTTTATACGGAATTTCGAAAGCTGATATTCAGATTAGAAAAAAGAAATTGTTCGATATGCTGAACATGCACGACTTCCAAAACAAACGAATTGGAAAGTTAAGCACCGGAATGAAGCAAAAAGTTTCTATCTGCAGAACCATGATCCATGATCCCCAGGTTATTCTATTCGACGAGCCAACTAGCGGACTGGATGTTATTACAGCTGCAGCAATTATTGAATTGATCAAGCAATGTAAGGAAGAAGGAAAAACAGTAATTTTCTCCAGTCACATCATGGGAGAAGTTGATCTTTTATCAGATAACATTACCATTATTCACAAGGGAAAAACAGTTGGGAATTCCACAATGGAAGAGTTCAGATCAACCATGCAGGCGCCAAATTTAACGGCAGAATTTATCCGAGTTGTTAACCAGCAAGAAACAGTATCGCTATGATTTTTAACATCTACAAAAAGGAAATAAAAGATACGCTTCGCGATCGACGAACAATTATCATGATGGTGGTTATTCCAACCCTGATTTTTCCGGTTATCATGAATGTTTACATGAAGATCTCTGACAAGTTTGCGGCTGAAACAG
>CBFGMW010000381.1:0-3647 GCA_965649925.1 uncultured Fluviicola sp. | reverse complement strand
CGTTGGATAAGAGAAAAACACGATTTTTTTTATGTCCTTTAATGAAGAAACCTCCAACGGAAACGGAAAATAACAAACAAGATCTCCACTAAGATCAACCGGTACGATTACTGAGTCCATTTTTCTGAAATTAGCACGATCTGTCCGGTTTACAGCAAAGACAATTTCCTGCTCAGAGGTTGTTTTACTACTGTCGGCCAACCATGCTTTTGCGTTTCTTATGACATAAGCAACTCTTTCAGGTTCTTCCCATTGTGGTGCCGAACTATCTTCGGTTGTTTGTTTCTGATCCTGCTGGCACGAAAATAAAACGACAGTAAGAATATTTAATATGATGAAAGTTTTTTTCATAGCTGATTTGTTCTTATAAAGAAGCATTAATTATTTGGGGAAAGCGTTACATAAATCTATGAAATGTCGGGTGATTATAAGGAACGTTGCGTGCTTTCGAAGGCTTCATCAATTAGTTTTTAAGCCAGCCCGCAATACTATTCCTTGTTCGCGTAAATGAAGGGTTCACTTCATGTTCCATTTCATCGCTCCGGAAAAGCACCATGCGTCCGCCAAGTGGAGAAATATCTACTTGGTTACCTGCTGCAGGATATAAAGACAACAGGCCGCCATCTTCTTTTTTCCAATCTTCATTTAGATACAAAACAATGGAATATTGTCTTCCTTTTTCATTTTTGAACTGATCAACATGACGTTTATAAAAGCTCTTGGTTTCGTACGAAGAATAATGACTTTCAAAGCTCCTTATGGAAGTGAAGCAGGTTTGGTTTAAATATAGAATGAACTTTGCTATCTTCTTCAGGTAAATGATCTCAAAAGGATTTGTGCTTTCTTCCGCTATCCAGTTGATCTTATCGCCTCTGATTTCCAGGTCTTTTTTGAAATCTGTTTTATTCCCAAAGCCTGAAGATTTCAATTGAGCATTTTCACTTAAATGCTGAATATTTGCGCTCAATCCGTTTACTGCAGCTGATTGGATAAAATCATCACAACAGCCGTATCCATTGTCAATCAAACCTTGAATCAATTCCTCGAACTGGCCTTGTTCCAGAATTTCTTCGCTGTTCATGTCATACACGTTTAAGTAAAACCTAAGTGTACGTTTTACAGAGAGGAGTGATCAAAGAACGGCATTTAAAACCGGTTCTGTGAGTTTATTCCGGAAAAGTGGAAACAAATTACATCTTACGCATGAACAAGCTGAACATAACTGGTTTTTATAATTGATTTTTTCACCGGAAGAAAAAAATGATGAGCGAGTCAGGTAATGATGAATCCTTATCTAAATGAATGTCAAAACGTCTATTCACAAAAAAATAGGTTAGGTTTACGACATTGATAATAAAAGCAACCTGACAAGCCGTTGAATTGATGAGTACATCATAATCAAGACCTTCTCACCGTTACCTGGAAATCATAGTGGAATTCAGATACCACTCTAATAAACGACCTGTCTTCGGATGCTATTCGGAGAGGAATACTTTATACATTAATAAATTTTACATGTCTGTTATTAACTACACATCATTACATGAAATACCTGTATTTACAGGTCCGAACAACCTCACTTCGTTCGAACGCATTCAATTTTGCATGACTCAGCCATACGGTTCAGATCAGTGCGGTGCTTTTGCATTAGTTGCGGCGGCGGCAGCTTTCGGTAAATTACCAGCTTCGAAAACACTAAGAATTAATTTTGGCGCTGAGAAAGATATACGTGTTCAAAGAGAAACAATATTGACCACAAAAGACAATTTCGCACAGCTCGCCGAAAAAATATACGTTGTTACAGGTATTATGAGCCACGACGGGAAAATTGCAGAGAAAGACGGTTACAATTCACCTGCGGCACTTATTTCTGTGGCAATGCAACTTGGATTAGAGGCAGACATGTTCTTAACCGAACAAGCTAAAGAGGATTTTACAGCCTTAAGCAAACAGGAATATCATTGGTGTGAATTGGAACTGAAAAAAGAAAACAAGACAATTCAAACCGATCACGGGAATGTTGCAATCGGAGCAAATCAAATTGCATTAACGCTAATGACCACCTTCAACAATACGTATCATTGGGTTGCCAGAAGTTCAGATAACACCTATTTTGACTCATTGAGGAATTTTTATCCGGGAAATCAATTCGGAAGAGTTGGCGGATCCTGGTCTTCACGACCGTACACAGATAGCGGGGTTACAATTTTACTTACCAATAAGAATTTATAATAAACTAAACTCCATTACTAAAACCCGGAACTCAACAGCCGGGTTTTATCAAACAAACGATATTTTCAGTTTAGTATAAGAAAACTTCGCCTTTTTAAGGGTGAAATATACGTATTGATCTGGCTCCAGGAATAGTCGTATCTATTTCCAAAAGTCTTTCAAAGTTAATTTGAATTAATTTTTCAGATAGTATGTCACACAGCTATCTGAACTCAATAAATGGGTCGATTTATAGCGTTTTTTTACTGAAACGAAATTCCAATTCACTTCCTTTCGTACGTTTTATTTTCCTCAATTCCCGCTTATTTGGCGGAGGAAGATCCCAGTCTCTCACCCACATGAAGCGTTCTTTTTTCTTCCAGGATCCTATAGGTTTTAAAGTCAGTACATCAGGGAATCCGGGATGCTCAATACTTACACTGAATTCCCGTTCGACGCCGTTAATGGGAACCCGGAATACTCCATCGTTTAATACGTCAGTTTCAATAATAAGCTGATCAACTAATTGGAAAGGATAGATAAACACAACTCCGGTTCCGTCTCCGCCACTTTCCGAGCGAATGATATTCCATGTTCCCCGGTAACAGTCGAAATTGAATTTGTGCGCTTTCAATCTCTTAATGGCAAGCGAATCATACTTGTTTTGCCGGGAATAGCGCTCACCATTGTAATCAAACGTTGAATCATTGACCATCAGAAACAGATTTGCAGAATATTCCCTTGCTTCTATTTTCTCGCACGGATAATCCAGAAACCACAGACTGTCGCCTTCCAGGAAAATGTCACCGCTGTGATGAACTGTGTAGTATGCGGCATCAGATTCTACTTCTGTCTTTACATCTTCCGAACGTGAAAAACTCCATAAGCCCTGAGGTTTGTTTTCAGTTTCCTGCTGAGCTCCGCATGGAAAAATCAGCAGAATTGAAAAGATGAAAATAAAACCTGCTTTCATTCCTCAATAATAACGAAACTTTTGCAGAGCTTATTGAAAAATTGGATTTCAAGCCCAATCGTACCCGTCCTCAACAACTTCTTTCAACTTGTCGAGAACATTTTTCCAGTTTTTCGCTGAATGTTCTTTCTCCTCTTCCGTTTCGTTGTTATCCTGACTAACGGTTACAACAGTTTTACTGCCTTGCTCAGCTATTTTGTAGGTAACCAGTTTGTAATTCTCCGGCTTATCGGTTTTTCCCGACATGGAACTCAAATAAGTACTCTGGAATATTTTTTCAGGTTCCAGCTTAATAATCACCCCTTTATCGCGGTAATACCGACCTTCATATTCGCCTGTATATTCTATGGCGCTTCCTTCTCTCCAATCAGTACTGACATTTGTACCCATCAGGTACTTTTTGATTAGTTCAGGAGTGGTTAAAGCTTCCCATACTTTTGCCGGAGTGGCATCCACACTGATG
>CBFGMW010000380.1:0-3660 GCA_965649925.1 uncultured Fluviicola sp. | reverse complement strand
TTTCCAAAATTCGTTCAAATTCCGGTATCCGGCCTGAATTCCGAAATCGTGCCGGGCATGAAACTCTGCCCTTAATCCCAATTCGCTGTTAATCCAATAATGCGCGTTTTTATCAGTTATTCGTAAGCGATTAATAGAAACCTGTGCATAAGGAAGGATTCTCAATTTCCGCTGAGTTGTCAGATAAGCAAATTGAAAACCGATTTCCGGATAGAACCGCTGCTGAAAAATTGTGCGATTGATCCCGAATCCAATAAAAGGAATGTTTTGGAATTTATTCTTGTTTGAAACACAAGATAGCTGATAGAAATAATCAGTTGGTGAATAAACAAGTGTATGTCGAATTCCTCTTGTCTCATTGACTTGCGCGGAGACCATCAATGAAGAAAGAGCGGAAAAAACTAAAACAAACTTTAGCATACACTAAAAGTACGAAGAAATGATTTTGAGATGAGAAAACCGAAGAGGAATTACTTCCTGGGACAACTTTTACAGTGTACTCCTTTTTTCTTGTATTTCTTACAACACTTGCTTTTCTTATCGCACGAACAATTCTCGCAACTGAAAACTGCCGGAAATACATTTGGGATAAAAGGTCCTTGTTTCATTTATTTAGACTAATTCCAGACAAAGGTATAAAATCGAACAGGATAAAAAAAATCCATTTCAGTTAAGAAACAGATTTCAGCATGAAATTTCCGGAATATTATTCTGATTTATCAAGAACAGCAGATATAACAAAGAAAAACTGTGAATCTGACCACTCAATAAAATCTGCATGTAAACGATGCTTAGATTTCATTCTCATGGTAATAAACCCGAGTCCTGCACCGCCTTTTTCGGAGATCAATCCATTATTCAGTGTTTCCAGGTAGTATGTTTTCACTTCATCATTATCCATACTATTCAGACGATCTACATAACTAGAAAGTTTTTCTTTCTCTGAAACTGCAGTGATATTTCCCATCGAAACTTTGAATTTATCCGGGCTTGCACCAACGATCAGCATACTGATTTGATCTGGTCCGTATTTTTCCCCATGGAGCAGTACATTCTGAAGACCTTCAACAACAATACTGAAAATTCTTTTGATGATTGTTTTTTTCGCTCCAGCCGAATAGAGCATTTCTTCCACTTGCTCAGACAAGCGATTAACCAAATCCTGGTTTAAGGCACCAAAATGGGCTACAAAGACTTGTTGAAAACCATCAGCTTTAAATTGCCTGAGGTTTGCTTCAAGAATGGTTTGTGTATCAATATTCGCTGTTCCGGTTTGCATTGAGTATGGAGGTTCGGCTAAAGTACGAAATGGAAATCATCTAATATTACTCATTGAGCAAATACACATTCCCTTGCAATACTTTGCCATCTACAGTTATTATTTGGTAAAAATAAGTTCCTTCAACCAACGTCTCACCAGCTTTATCGATTCCTTTCCAATCGTTCAGATAGTTATCAGTTTCAAAAACCAAATTACCCCATCTGTTTTGAACGAACAATTTTGTATTTGGTTTCAAATTTTTTATTTCAAATACATCATTTACACCATCATTGTTTCTTGTAACTACATTCGGCACAATTAGTTCACCGTAAACTACTATTGTTTTTGTTACTGTGTCTGTACAACCTGATGCGGTTTCAACAATCAAAGTAACCGTATAAGTTCCCTCGGTGGTATACGTATAGTTTGCATTGTTTCCAAAACCGATTACAGTACTTTCGGTGATCCATTCCCAGTTAGTTGGAACGGCATTAGTTGTAGCATCTGTAAACACGACCAAATCATTCGGAAGAACCAATGATGGCGAGATAGTGAAATCTGCAAATGGCATTGGTGTTGTTGTTACAACTATCGGAGTACCTACCGTTTGACAGCCAAATACGTCAATTGCTGTTAACGTATATGTTCCTGCACCAATTCCACTCAAATTCAAACTGGTTAAACCGGTTCCTGCCCAGGAATATGTTATTGGTCCGCTGCCTGTTACAATCAAATTAGAAATAGATCCGTTCATCAATTCACAGCTTGCATTAACAACCGTCAAATTAGCAGCATTGATTACCGGGCCTTGCTGAGATGGAATTGTTACAGTTGCACTAGCGGTACACCCACCGTTATCTGTGACAACAATTGTATGATTTCCCGCACTCGTATTTGAAAGATCCAGTGTATTTAAGGAGGTATTAGAATCCCAAACATAGCTGTAAGGCTCTGTTCCGCCGGTAACAACAATGTTTGAAACACCGCCATCCGTTTGAGCACAATGAACAGTATCATACAACACTGCTGCAATACTAATTGATGGTCCGGCCAACGAAGGAATGTTTACAGTTGTTGTTGCACTGCAACCAGCATCATCTGTAACAACAAGAGTATGATTTCCAGCCGCTGCATTCGTCAGATCAATTGTATTTAATGCTGCATTGGAATCCCAAATATAGTCATAAGGTTGTGTTCCGTTAGTTACAACAATATTTGAAACCCCGCCGTCAGACAAGTTACAACTTGCAGAATCGTATATAATACTTGTAATATCAATTACCGGTCCTGATACTGCAGGAACATTCACCGTTGTTGTTGCGGTACAACCTACATCATCGGTAACAACCAAAGTATGATTTCCGGATGTAACATCCGCGAGATCCAGGGTATTCAATGCACTATTCGAATCCCAAACATAGGTGTATGGAAGTGTTCCACCTGAAACCACTATATCAGAAACTCCACCGTCAGATTGATTACAATGATCCGGATCAAGTGTAACCCCGGTAATATCTATTGAAGGCCCCGGTGCAATGCCTACAAAGAAATTTGCTGTAATAGTACAGTTTTGATCATCTGTTACTGTTAGTGTGTAACTTCCATCATCCAGATTAGTATTATCGAGCGTTGGTGAACCGTTACTCCAGGTAAACTGAGGATTCACACCACCGCTAATATTCAACCCAACGATTGACCCAACATTTGAAACACAGCCTGAAGGTGTAACAACCATATTCGTTGAGTCAATTACCATAGAAGTCGCAACTCCAACAACGAATGGTCCCGCAGCAGCAGGACATCCGAATTGATCCGTAACCAACAAAGCATAGTTTCCGGACGTTAAATTCAAATGATCTAATGTTGCAGATGGTGATAAATTCCACGAATAGGTTAACCCCGATCCCGTTGCTGTAATACCAGTTATTGATCCATCTCCACCAGCACATGATTCATTGGGCCAGCGTGAAGCACTCCAGATGATCTTCGGCGGCGCTTTAGGCGCCTTCGTCATCGCCAACGACCGCAAGGCGATCAGCCTCACGTGGCACAGCCTGCCGATGCTGTTCCGCGGCTCGCGCTACACGCGCGGGCTGTACATGGCCTTGATGGCCCTCATGTTCGACCTGTTGACGAAGGTGCGCCGCGAAGGCCTGATGGCGCTGGAAAACGAGATCGACGATCCGTACGCGAGCGCCATCTTCACGAAATACCCGGCGATCCTGATGGACGACCACCTGCTCGAATTCCTCACCGACTACCTGCGCCTCCTCGTCTCGGGAACGATGAACAGCTACCAGCTGGAAAACCTGATGGACAACGAGATCGAGACCTACCAGGAGGATGCCGATATCCCCGTGCAGGCCATCCACAAGCTGGCGGACGGCATGCCCGCGTTC
>CBFGMW010000379.1:0-3661 GCA_965649925.1 uncultured Fluviicola sp. | reverse complement strand
ATGGTGGTACAACATCAATGACAGAATGAAAGTTGGCGGACGTTCAGGTTACGAATATTTCGAGAAAGAACAGAATTACCTTTACACCATAGCACAATTTTTCCCGCGCATGTGTGTTTACAATGACGTTGAAGGCTGGCAAAACAAACAATTCCTCGGAAAAGGAGAATTCACTTTGCCATTCGGAGATTACGAAGTTTCTATCACTGTCCCTTCTGACCATATTGTTGCAGGAACAGGTGAATTACAAAACGGAGCCGCAGTAATGAGTGCCCTGCAGAAAGAACGCATGGCAAAAGCAAAAACTGCTACTTCTCCCGTTTTAATTATCACCCAGGACGAAGCAATCGAAAATGAAAAGACGAAAGATTCGGGTATTAAAACCTGGATTTACAAAGCAAAAAATGTGCGTGACTTCGCTTTTGCATCTTCCCGAAAATTCATGTGGGATGCTCAAAACACAGTTGTAAACGGAAAGAATATTCTCTGCATGTCGTTTTATCCGAAAGAAGGAAATCCGCTTTGGGAACGCTATTCCACCAAATTAGTAGCACATACTATTCAAACGTATTCGAAATACACAGTTGACTATCCTTATCCGGTAGCAATTTCCGTTCATACCAATCAAATCGGGATGGAATACCCGATGATCTGCTTCAATGGCGGCAGACCAAACGAAGACGGAACCTATTCAGAAGCAACAAAATACGGGATGTGGGGCGTAATCATTCACGAAGTTGGTCACAATTTCTTCCCGATGATTATTAATTCAGATGAGCGCCAGTGGTCGTGGATGGATGAAGGTTTAAACACATTTGTTCAGTATTTGACCGAACAGGAATGGGAACGCGGGTATCCGTCGAGAAGAGGCCCTGCTTATGCCATTTGTGACTATATGAAAGGCGATCAGCAGTTCATTTCTCCGATCATGACAAACTCAGAATCGATCTGGCAATTCGGGAACAATGCTTACGGAAAACCCGCTACAGCATTGAATATTCTGCGAGAAACCGTTATGGGACGTGAATTATTCGACTACGCATTCAAAGTATATTGCGAACGCTGGAAATTCAAGCATCCGACTCCGGCAGATTTGTTCCGTACAATGGAAGATGCATCCGGAGTTGATTTAGACTGGTTCTGGAGAGGCTGGTTCTTTTCAACGGAATATGTAGATGTGGCTATGGAAAACGTCAAGCATTTCCAGTTAAACTCAAATAATCCGGAAGTAGAGAAATCGTTAAAACAGGAAGCTGATTCAAGCAAACAACAGTTTATCGGCGATATCCGAAATAAGGAAAGCATCAAGCAAACTGTCAACGAGAAAGATCAAACCATTGACGATTTCTACAGAACACATAATTTCTACGAAGTTGACAAACTGGACCAGAAAGAATACGAAGATTTCCAGGCGAAACTAACTCCGGAGCAAAAAGCGTTATTGAATTCAAACAAGCATTTCTACGAAGTTTCTTTTACAAATAAGGGTGGATTGGTCACTCCGATTATCGTCCAGGCAACATTTGCAGATGGAACTACGCAGGTAATCCGTATTCCGGCCGAGATCTGGCGTATGGTCCAGAAAACAGTTTCAAAAGTCTTTATTTTCGACAAAGAAGCAGTTGAAATTCTGTTCGATCCGTTCCTTGAAACAGCAGATTGTAATACGAGTGACAATGCTTATCCACCGCGCCAGGCACCTACCCGATTCCAGTTGTTCCAGGAAAAACAATCGATGGAAAATCCGATGCAGCGACAAAAGCGTTTGGAAAGCGGACAGTAATATTCATTTGAATTTCGGCTGAATTGGTTTAATTTTAGCTGAAATTCAACTTTCCATGAACAAGTTATTCACCTATCTGATTTTGATTATACCGTTTGCGGGAATTTCGCAGTACGACACTATTTTCCATACGAACAAAATCAATATACTAACTGTTTCTATTGATTACCAGGACTATTCGTTCAGCGGTGCAGCTATGAATTATTATGATTGCCCTGCCTGCAGCAAGGACTCCTTACCGTATGAAATTGATTATGATGAACCGATGGACTTCGGTTCCATGACTTTTAAACTTGACCCGTCAACCGACACTATTTTTCATGGTGGAATTATCTGGATGGGAACCGGACAAATTTCACATCCATCTTTAAGCTCAAATACCAATGCACCATTCGACAATGTAGGAACCTCCCTTCCGCTTCCTGCCCATATTAGTTATCTGAATCATGATGGAAATCCCGTTTCCGGAAGTAGCGAAACCGATTTGGCCTGGGAAGCAGTTAGCCAACTGCGAATTGTTCAGCTCATTGCAGATGAAGATTATGATGTATTGTGCTATTTCTATCCTCCAACGGTAGGAGCATTGGATCCGGATCCCGCAAAATGGATCTTCTTCTTTTACAAAAAGAATTACCTTGAAGGCCCGGTGGGAATTGATGAAATCAAGCAGTTAAACGTGAGTATTTATCCGAATCCGACAATAGAAAAGCTGAATTTTAGTTCACAATTCTCCTTTCAATCTTATACTATCAGCGATCTGACCGGAAAAATCATTGAGATTGGTAAAACGAATTCGTCAAACGAAATTTACGTAGAACATTTCACCAACGGTGTTTACTTTATTCAATTTGAAAATGAACAGGGTGAAACTCAGAAATTGAAATGGATTAAACAGTAAAGCATGAAATTACTAATTCTCATCCTCTCAATTATTCTGTGTTTGTCCTCCGTTTACGCTCAGAGAACTTCTAACAAAACGGAGAAATTGGAAACCGTGGAATCTCGCAAAAATACAAAGGCAGCTGAACGGACGAAAGAGGAAGAAATAATATATACTAAAGTTATCGCAAAAGCCGATGAGTTGTTTACGGCAAGAGATTTTGCGAAAGCGAAAGAAATGTACTCCCGCGCAGCTTTGCTTAAACCAAGCGATCCGTATCCTAAAACAAAAATTGAAGAGATTGATCAGATTCTTGCAACGCAACAACAGGAAGAACTTGACAATCACTACAACGACATTATCAAATCTGCGGACAGTTGCTTTACAGAAAAAAAATATCGAGAAGCAAAAGAAAAGTATATACTGGCATTGGCGTTAAAAGCTGCGGAACAATATCCAAAAAATAAAATTGCAGAAATCGAAAATCTCCTCAATTATGAAGCTCCATCGCTGAAAAAACAAGAATACACAAAACTGATTGCTGAGGCTGATGCCTTGTTTAAGTCCAAAAATTTTGTGACAGCAAAAGAATATTACTCACATGCTGTGCAGCTTAAACCAAGCGATCCTTACCCAAAAACAAAAATTGCTGAAATTGAAGCGATTCTAGCAAATCAAGAGGCGGAATACCGAAATAAGCAAATTTACACCAAAATAATCTCTGAAGCTGACACTCTTTTCGCAAGGAATAAATACAATGAAGCAAAAGCAAAGTATAACGAAATTCTTGTGCTAGACTCAACAGCGGTGTATCCTAGACAACAGATTTGTGAAATAGACAAGATATATGAATTTGCGCGAGCAGAACATGTGAAAAAGCACATATACGACAGTATAATTAAAAAAGCAGATTATCGTTTTGCTGCAAAGCATTATGTTTCTGCTAAAGAGTGTTATGAGGAAGCGATAGTGCTTCAGGGAACTGACCAATATTCAAA
>CBFGMW010000378.1:0-3674 GCA_965649925.1 uncultured Fluviicola sp. | reverse complement strand
ACATGCCTCTTAATTATCTTCACATGTTTCTGAATTTTCTTCACATGTCTCTGAATTCTCTGCACATGTCTCTGAATTCTCTGCACACGCCTTCGAATTTGTTTTAGATGGCGTTGAATTAGTTGAAGATAGTGTTGTAATTCTTCCAACAAAAAAAGAGCATCACACAAGTAATGCTCTTCCTTCATCCGATTTCCATATCTGACTTAGCTAACCGGATGAATTTCTTATATTCTTCAAGTGAAATTCATTCATTCTTTAAACCATCTTCATAAATTGGTCCGTACATTCCAGGGACTTTGTTTCCGGTTGCCCGCAGGTAAACGATCATCTCACCACGGTGATGGTAAATATGATTGAAAAGGAAACCCCGGGCCACGGCGCCTCTCGGAAGCGGACCCAGAATGGTTTTATCGCCGTCGGTCATGTTCCATTGGTCTTTTAGATTTTCTTCATCGATAGAGTTGAGTGCTTCGCGTGCCATTTCAACATTGCGTTCGAACAATTCGAGCGTGGCTCCCAGATCATTTGGCGAACCGCGTTCCAATTCATCTTTCGACATATCGTAAACATCCCTGGTGAGTGTTCCTACGTACCAATAATAAATAGTTGCGATGTGCTGTGCCAGCTCACCCATGGTCCATGAAACCGGAGAGGGTTTGAAACTTAAATCTTTCTGCGGCACCGCATGAAGTAATTTTCGCGTGCTCTTTACTTCCATCTCGAATTCTTCTTTTAACGCTTGTAGTATCATATTCCTCTTTTTACATTTTTGTTTTGAATTTCCCCGTCGTTCCCACAAATTTCCTTGTCAGGAACTTTCATCGGTTATATTAAGCCAATAACTGCCAATATAATAATTGCCAATACGATTACGCGCTGTGCAATTTTCCAGGCTAACAAACCCGGTTTATACTTTGCCAGGGCGTGCCACCCCCTATCGTTAGAGAAGAGAGCGAAACGAAAACGAAACAAATCGCGGATTGAACCGGAGATTATATCAACCCTGTCGGCAAGCAGGAGCAGGAACCAATGCCGAAACATATTCTCACTGGATTTGTAAGCTTTGCGGCGAAGTATTCCGCTAAATCCTTTCGGTGGAATCCTTGTACCAAAAACTGCCGACAGATGTGGCCTTTCCGTTGATTTCAGGATTTCTGACCTGGTATACTGGAGGTACGGGCCTTTCCAGTTATTGCGCCGATGATCATCCACGTTGTTTTTTTTCATCGGGTAGGTCGGATTGTTTCTCCTGTCCTCATCCATTCCCCAGCCAAGAATCAATTTCGGGTCTATTACTTGCTCTTCCATCATGTTACTTTATTAATTAACCCGGAATAATAACAGTCTTAATACAATTGTCGAGTTTATCAGAGAAAATCCGGTATGCGTCGGAAATTTCCTGCAGCGGAACTCGGTGTGTTATAATGTCCTTCGGACTCAATCGGCCGGTCCGGATGTGTTCTATTAGTTTTGGCAGATTTCGTTTAACCGACGCCTGGTTTGCACGAATTGTAATTCCTTTGTTCACAACATTCCCAATCGGGATCAAGTTTCCGGTGGGCCCGTAAACACCAACAATAGAAACTATTCCACCTTTCTTAACGGAGTTAATTGCCCAGTGTAAAGCAGTTGCCGAGCCCGACTGAAAAAAGATCCGTTTGCCGGTAAACGACTGCCAGGCGTTACCCTTTGCTTCACAACCTACTGCATCAATGCACACATCGGCACCAAACCAGTCGGTTGTTTGTTTAATGAACTGTGCCACATCTTTCATTTCATCGAAGTTATAGGCTTCACAAGGCGCATAGCTCCGTACGAATTCAAGACGGTAATCTACATTATCAATAACAATGACTCTTCCGGCACCAAAAAACCATGCACATTTAGCAGCCATAATTCCCACAGGCCCGGCGCCAAAAACAACCACCGTATCGTCTTTTATGATACCGCCCATTTCGCAGGCCTGGTAGGCTGTAGGAACTACATCGGTTAAAAGCACCGCATCGTCCGGGTCCATATCCGGCGGAATAACCGTAGGACCAACATCTGCAAAGGGAACACGTACATATTCTGCCTGTCCGCCATTAAAACCACCGGCAGTATGCGAGTAGCCGAAAATTCCACCCACACCTGTTGCTTCAGAGTTCGATTCATGGCAATTTCCATATAGCTCCTGCTTGCAGAACACGCATTTTCCGCAACTTATATTAAACGGTACCAGCACGTGGTCACCTACTTTCAGTTTTTGAACATTGATTCCTATTTCCGCTACGATACCAATGAATTCATGCCCGAATGTTGAACCAATACGGGTGTCAGGTACAAAACCATGATATAAATGCAGGTCGGAGCCGCAAATACAGGAACGGGTAACCTGAATGATACAATCCTCCGGATGTTCTATCCGGGGCATAGGTTTCTGTTTTGTCCTTACCCTGTAGGGTCCTCTGTAATCCATTGCCAGCATTGCATTTCATTTTAAGTGAAATTATTCTGCGGTACGGCATTATGCTTTTGGGGATTTACAGCATTTTCTGGTTCATTAAGCTCTAAGTGAAAGTCCGATTTTTTTTGCTGAAAAGTGTTACATAAGTTTTGGATTTTCCGGAAGAAGTGATTTATATCCTTCATTCCAACCTCCCTTCTGTTCCATCCGTTCTTTCTGATGTTACCATAAAAACCCAATTCTATGAAAACCTGTTTCATTTTTATCACGCTTTTATTCGGTTCATTTTCTTTAGCACAATCTGACCGATACCAGATCAGGCTCATTCCCGACGGAGCTTACGAACAGATTAAAACAAGTGTGAAGGATTATGGAAGCTATCAATTAGTAGGCGGCACCTATAACGACAACGGGACTACCCGGTTTTGGTTTGCCAAGGTTGCAGGTGGAACGGGAATATGGATAAAAACGGTTGATGCTCACCCGGTTTGGGCACCAATGGATATTTCTCCAACGGATATTGCCCAATGCAGTGCCAATGGAGATGTTATTTTCGTGGGCCGCGGGAATTCAGGAAATGATTACACTGCGAAAGTAATTAAAGTGAATGCTTCGGGAGACGTAATCTGGACAAGAGAAATTAATGCCGAACCCGGAACTTACTCGCAAACAGTTTATGAGAACAACCCTATGATCATTGAAGACGACGGCGTAATTATTTCGATGGCGGGAGAAAACCACCTGCAAATAACCAAACTGGATTTAAACGGAAACCTCGTTTACTCGAAACAATTGCAGCTTGATGGTACACAAAGTATTCTCAATCCGGGACATTTGTTTATTCCCAATAGTTCAGGAGGATACTTTGCCGGTTTTGAATGCGACAACTCTCCTGCAATTGTGAGTCTCGATGAATCGTTAAACATACTCTGGGCAAAGAAGATTACTCAGGGAGAAAATGCCCGGCTTCGTTCTATAGTACAAACTCAGGCAGGCGATATATTCCTTGGCGGAATGGGTGAAGGCGAAGGCGAAACTTTCCTGGCTAAACTAGATATGAACAGTGTTGAACAAAACTACGCTTCGTTTACCGATTCGGAAATCTATTCCATCGATCAACTCTTTGAAATGAATGATACAACGATCATCGCAAACGGAAGAACAGGCTATTTACTTGTTAATCCGAACGATTGGACTTACGATGAAATGCTGAACAATTCGGCTT
>CBFGMW010000377.1:0-3676 GCA_965649925.1 uncultured Fluviicola sp. | reverse complement strand
TCAAATTAATGTGCATAAAATTCTAAGACGTGTAATATAATTTCAGAAGTATGTTCATAATATTCTAATGCATGTTAAACAAATTCATAGCATTGTGGAGAGAATTCAAAGACGTGTAAAACAAATTCAGAAGCATGTGCAACAAATTCAAAGCAATGTGCAGCAAATTCGAAGGCATCTGTAAAGAATTCAGTGAGATCGTTTACCCAATCAAAGGGGAGTGTTCAACAATCTCCAATCCGGAATTTATTTTTTGCCGCTTATAATAATCTGTTAGGTTGCTGCGTTACTATTTGACGGTTAGCGCGTTGGTCATTTGCACGCAAACAGTAGTAAGCTTTCCCGCAAATACGCAAATTAAATGCGAGCCTACCGGACTCGCTTTGCAGAACACATGGCGACCGGTAGGCGCCATAACAATCAGCTGGTCTGATTGTATTCGTGCATTCGCGGCTAAGCAAAAAATTGTCGGCTTGCCGGCAAACCATTCATCAAAACTCCTCCCGCTGTGTCGGCTGCGGTGGATGGAGAAACAACTCAGGCTTAACACCCTAGTCCTGTAACTTAATACAAAACATAATGAAGAAGACAACTTCAAACAAACTGAACATGTACCGAAACATACATGCAGTTCTCACCAAACACCAAAGCGCCTGGGAAACCGTTCCCGCTTTTGCCGCTGCAGTAACAACCTTTAACGGTAGACTCGACCTGTTACAAATTCGACTGGTGGAACAGGATACCGCCACAGACGGTGTGGGTGCCAAAAAACAAAAACAACTGGCAGAACTCCGCGAACAAATGCTCATTGTACATAATGCCTTAAGGCTTTACGGAAAAGCAGCAGGTAACCACGCGCTCGAAGAACGCAACAAGATGACTAAATCAGACATCGGGCGTTTGAACATCAGTAAACTCACCGTTCAGTGCGGCGAACTGAAACAAGACCTCGATACCTTTGGTGCCGAACTGGTTTCTTACGGCATCACCGGGGAAATGATTGCCGAATTAACACCGGTTCTGGAAAACATCGACGAACTGAATATCAGTACCCGGCAAGCCATTCTCAGTCGCAAGAGCGTAACAAAATCCATCAAAGACCTGGAGGTTTCATTAGACAGCCTCCTGCGCGACGAACTGGACGACCTTCTTTTAGTATTCAAGACCAGCCAGTCTGAATTCTTTAATGCTTTTAAAAGTGCGCGTATGATCATTGATTACGGGCATAAAGGAAAGTCGGGTGACGATCCCGGACAGAACAACGGCAGCGCCGTATAAAAAACAGGAAATTATATAAAGCGAAAAAGGGTGTCATCAGATGACACCCTTTCGTGTTTGTTACAATGAACAAAGTACGGTTCAGGGAAATTCAATCCATAAGATATTTCCAGTTGGTGCATTTATTTCCGATCATAAATAATCTCAAAGTCATTGCCTAAATGAGCTGCTATTTCTTTGTGAAGTTCTTTGGTCATTTTGTAAAAGTAGTTCCATTGTTCCTGATTCCATAGAGATGGTCCACCGGGATCATTCCAATTCAAACTTTCACAATACAACTTGTCTAAATACAGGACTTTTTGTTTAATGGAATCCGGTAATTGAATTTTGGCTTCCTCTGTAACATTTCCTTCCGAATCGTGGGTTTCGGCATCCAAAGTTCCAACATCAAATTGTTCGTATGCGGTATCATTTCCAGCCCATAAACAGCCGCCACATCCATAATCGAAAAAGAAGCGCAGGGTGTATGTCGGATGTTTTTTGTTATTCATTATTGTTCCATTAAAACATTTTCTATTGATGAATTAGATTTTCCAGGCTCTAATTGTCCCGTCATATGAGGCGCTTAAAATGGTGTGTTCATCCAACACTTCAACAGATTGTACAAAGTTTTGATGCTCCAGGGTTTGTTTCAATTCTCCGCTCAAATTCCAAATGTGCACTTTATTGTCTTCACCGCCTGAAACCAGAAGTTCATCGTTGACAAAACGGATTGTGCGGATAATTCCGTGATGCGCTTCTCCCCTTTTTATTTCTTGCTGCCGGTAGTTTTGGTCTAATGTTCGAATGGACAGCTCACCGATCAAATTTCCGGAAACCAATTGTCGTGTTTGCATATTGTAGGCAAGGCTGATGATGGACTGCGCTTCATAAAAAGTGATTACGGCTTTCCCGGTCCGGATATCCCAAATTTGAATGGTGCCGTCTTCAGAGGAGGATGCCAGCGTGTTTTCATCGAGTTTCACTATTTTCCAAACCCAATTGGTATGTCCCGTGAATGTTTGTAACACTGTTCCGTCGAGAGTGGTGATTTTAACCGTGTTGTCGCCGCTCCCGGATGCAAACGTATGCTCGTTTAACATGCACAGCGAAAGAACAACTGCCGAATGAATAGTTATACGGTTCCGTATCTTAAAATCTTTCCAAACCAGGATCTGTTTATCTCTGGAACCGGAAATGAAAACGTCTTTACTCATTCTTTCCAAACACAAAATAGAATTTTCGTGACCATGTAAGGAAGCTTTTACTTCACCGGAAGCCGACCAAACTTTGATTACTTTATCTCTGCCTCCACTCAAAATTGTATCGTGGTTGAGTTTAAGTAACGACCAAACATATCCCAAATGTCCGGTAAAAGGTTCTTTGCTTTTAGCTGTTTCCTTTCTTGAGTAAAGAATATCGCTTCGCAGTACAAATTTCTCTCCCCGGGTCAACATTTCACCTTCATGCCACACGTTGTGATCGAAAACAATCAAATCGCCTTGTTTTGGAATATAAGAAGCCCAAATTTCTGTAGTTTCTTTCGTTTTAAAAAACAAAGTCCTTCCACCACCAAATTCGGCTGCACCGTTCAAATAGATCATAAATGTGAGCTTCGACTGGATAGTTTGGTTCTGATAATGAACACCATCTAAATGTCTGTTGAAATACTGATTAGCGGAATACCTGCAGAACCGAAGCCGGCTGTTGAGTTCTTTCAGATGCCAGATTCCGTTTTCAGTTTGAATGTCTGAATTGGTTTCAATTACCTCAGGCAGATAAGGCTTCACTTTAACGAAAAGCTGTTTGGCCAGTTCTTCGCTATCAACAACAAAGCGGTCATTGTTCCGGTAGTAAGTCGGATAATTTGCAATAGCTTTTTGGAATGAGTTTTTGATCTCTGCGTTCAGTAATAATTCACACTCAATCACCGAAAACAAACCGGGGATCACGAAACAGGTATAATTTGTTTCGGGGAGAATGTGCTGAACTTTAATTCCGGAATTCATTGTAACAGTGCTAACTCCGCTTTTAGATTTTCCTTTGCCTGAAATTCGAACTTTTGATAGAAATAGTCCGACTTATAGATTCGTTCCATGGACAAAAAATGATTCAACACCTGTTTTCTTCCCGGATTATAAACTAAATCAGGGTAAACAGCATATTCCTTTCTGATATTTTGGAAGTAGTCAGCGTAAACTTCCCACGATTGCCCTAAAACAGAAAGATCTGCATCAATGAAATAATTGGTATCGCTGCTGATTGACAGAATATGCTTTTTCGTTGCCCGGATTTGTTCTTCGCATTGAAGAATCATTTCGTTTGCAACTCCGATCTGTCTCATTCTTTATCCGGCGAGTTCGGCACTTTTCTCTTCGGTGTCGGGCTTTTGAGCATTATACACCACATCGTGATAGTA
>CBFGMW010000376.1:0-3710 GCA_965649925.1 uncultured Fluviicola sp. | reverse complement strand
ACAAGGATTATTTATGATGATGACAAATGGTTTTGGAGCGGTAATGGGGAGCTTGGTAAGCGCTGCTTTAATTCAGCAATTCTTCACGTTAACATTTACCAATACCAAAAGTTTGACCAATTACCTGGGCATTGATTCATCCAATGAAATGTTCGGAAGACTTACCAAATTCGCGGATGTAACTGCAAACGGTGAATTCACAAATGCTGTCACACTACGCGACTGGACTCCGATCTGGTTATCGTTTGCCACTTATGCTCTTGTGATAGCAATACTGTTTGCACTATTTTTCAGACACAAACATAATCCGGAAGAATTGAATGAAATTTCACACTAGTAAAAGGTTTTAGCTCTTTATGTAGATTTAATTGTATTTTAACATTACGATAATACTACATGAAAATAATTCTCTCCTTCACAACGCTGTTTTTCAGCGCAATAAGCTTTTGTCAAACCTTTAACGGTACCGGTGGAAACATCCTTGATAATCAGACATTGACAAAAAACCTGACAGTTTCAGGTCTCCCTACAGTTCTCAATCAAAATACCTTTGGCCTGGAACAGGTTTGCCTGGATATTGATCATACATGGGATGCCGATGTAACAGTTACGCTCCAATCGCCCGACGGAACTCAAATTGTTCTTTTCACCGGAATTGGCGGCGATGGAAATGATTTCAACAATACATGTCTGCGTGGCGATGTTACTACTCAAATTTCTACTCAGGGCGCTCCGTTTAACGGAACTTTCAAACCAATGAACTCACTTGGAATTGCCAACAACGGACAAAACCCGAACGGTGTATGGCAACTTCTTGTAAACGATAACGCCAACGGGGACGAGGGAACGCTTAATAACTGGTCAATTACCTTTGGCTCTAATCCCGCCGAATATGTTCCGTTCACAGAAAGCAATCTTCCTATTGTATTAATTAATACAAACAATCAGAGTATTCCGGATGAGCCGAAATTACAGGCAGGAATGAAAATCATAGATAACGGCCTGGGAAATATGAATCATGTTTCTGATGCTCCGAATGCTTACAACAACCTGATCGGAATTGAACGCAGAGGATCAAGCTCCGGAAGTTTTCCGCAAAAATCGTATGGTTTTGAAACCCGCGACATTAACGGAACACAAAAAGACACCATCATTTTGGAAATGCCAGAGGAACACGACTGGATTCTTTATGCACCATACGACGACAAAACATGCATGCGCAATATCGTTACCTATGAACTTGCAAATCAAATGGGGCATTACGCTTCGCGAACCAAACTCTGCGAATTGATAATCAACGGCCAATACCAGGGAATTTACGTGGTAATGGAAAAAGTAAAGCGTGACGGAGACCGTGTAGATATTTCCAAATTACTGGAAACAGATATTTCAGGAGACGATGTAACCGGAGGATATATTTTCAAGATCGATAAAACAACCGGAAACAATAACGACGGCTGGGTTTCAGGATTTCCGTCTGAAACCGGAAGTAACATCAACTTCATTTATCACTATCCGAAATCAGATGTGATTGTCCCGCAGCAGCAGGATTACATTCAGGCTTATGTTGATTCATTTGAAACTGCATTAGCAGGACCAGATTTCACAAATCCGGTTTTGGGTTATAAAAACTTCTCCGTTCCTGAAACGTTCATTGATTTCTTTATCCTGAACGAAATCAGCAAGAATGTAGACGGCTACCGATTGAGTACTTACATCCACAAAGAAAAAGATTCGAAAGGCGGAAAATTACGCATGGGTCCTATGTGGGATTTCAACCTGGCGTGGTGGAATGCAGATTATTGTGACGGGGACATAAGCACAGGCTGGGCATACGAATTCGGTGACGTTTGTGGCGGCGATGGTTTCCAGATCCCAACCTGGTGGTCGAGATTATTGGAAGACGAATGGTACCAGGATGAATTAAAATGCCGTTGGACCACTTTGCGTCAGGGAATGCTTTCAAATGACTCACTTTTTGCAAAAATAGATTCGCTTGCTTTGTACATGGATTTGGCAAAAGACCGTCATTTTGAACAATGGCCAATCCTGGGAGAATATACCTGGCCGAATCCAAGTCCTATTCCGGCAGATTATCCGGGAGAAATCAATGCGCTGAAAACATGGATTATTTCTCGTACAACCTGGCTGGACAATAATATTCCCGGAACATGTCATTTAGGATTAGTAGAAAACGAAATTGCTTCACTGAACGCTTATCCGAATCCGTTTACAGATCAAATCAACGTTTCCTGGTTTTCAGCCGGATTAAACGATGCTTCTATTCTTGTATATGATATGCAGGGCAAAGTAATGGCTTCAGAGCAGGTACTTTCAAACTATGGCATGAACAAGATTCAGTTGAGTAACTTCAGCCAGAAGTTAAATGCAGGAATGTATTGGATCGAAATTCAGGAAGGAGCTTCTGTGAGTAGAATTAAGGTTGTGAAAAACTAAATCAGGCAAAATTATTTCCCGCGGACGGGCACAGAAGATCACAGAAGTCTTTAATGGTTGTTTTTTAGAACGCTCTAGTTGTCTTGTTCATCCTTGTGAACATTTCTATATTGGGAACATTTGACTGATTAGCATCATGCATTGTTAGCAGCAATAATTAAAATATCAGATTATGGCCAAACGAACTCTTTGGCTTTAGGGCTTTCGGGATCGAACCATTCATGCGCTGATTCTTTGTAAATAGGAGTTCCATCTTTATTTATCCGAATCAAAATCATGTCACCTACAGGAGCCCCGTGCAGATATCGTAAACGACCAACAGAATCATACTTGATTTTATTGTTGTTAAGCAGAGATTCAATCTTAGGGAAATAAATAATGTTTTCTTTTGAAAGTTTAACACGCGGCAATGGTTCCTTAACTTCATTCAATTTGCCGCCAAAGATGTTTTTTAAAAATGACATTAATAGCAAGTTTAAATGAGACATGAAATTGTCACTAACTAATTGCTTTTATTAAGCACGCACTGAGGTTGTGGATAGAAACCTTTTCGTTGGATGGTCTTTGCTTTTTTGTCTAAGATCAGTTCTTCGTATACCAATTGGTTCGGATAATCAACCTGAAGTACAAATGTGCTTTTTGTTTCAGCGGTAATACGATAAACACCTTCTGTCTTCGTACTCCCGATTTGCTCTTCAGCTTTGTTTCCCGGAAGAATCACGATGGTAATCATTGCCTGCTCAACATTCAGTATCTGTTCTCCGGCAAGAATAGAATAACCCGGTAATGTTCCTGAAAATGTGCCTAGGTACTTTTTCTTCAAAGCCTGACCATGAGCCTGCATTCCGATCAAACAAAAAAGTAAAGAAGAAAAAAGAGCTCGTTTCAGCATTGCAGAGTTGTAAGGTTTTGAGCAAAAATAGAAGAAAAAGCGATCGCCACGGCACATCGATGTGAATGTATTCAACATTTCACACGAATTATCAACGCTTGCTGTTTCCTGCAATCAGAATCCCTAAATTTGTGTCAAGTTCAAAACAAGATGAAGCAATACCACAAACTTTTAGAGCATATTTTAGAGAACGGTACCCTGAAAGGCGATCGTACCGGAACCGGAACGCTTTCAACTTTCGGATACCAGATGCGTTTCGATCTGAGCGAAGGATTTCCGGTTCTTACAACAAAGAAATTGCACCTTCGTTCAATCATTCATGAATTGTTGTGGTTTTTAAAAGGTGATTCGAACATTCAGT